>NZ_JASJSI010000022.1:0-56083 GCF_030237085.1 Stenotrophomonas maltophilia group sp. Smal32 | reverse complement strand
GAATAAGCGTTCCAGCGTTCGGCGCCGCTCACTCCTCGTCGAGGCGCTGAACGCGGGCCGGGATCCCCTCCCCCATCCCGGCCCACCCTGACGGCCCCGCTCTGCGGGGCCGTTTTTTTGTGGACCGATTCCCGCCCGCCGGGCATGGCCCGGCGCTATCGGATCCGGAAGGTGGCGCCGGGCCATGCCCGGCGGAAACGGTACAGTGGGCCATGAACTACATCGTGACCACTGCGCACCGCAGCGAATTTCCACACCCGATCACCCTGCGCCGCGGCCAGGCGCTGACGGTGGGCAAACGCTATGAAGGCCCGGAGGGCTGGAAGGACTGGTTCCTGTGCGAGGCCGAGGGGCAGCAGCCCGGATTCGTGCCGGCACCGGTGATCGGTCGCGATGCGCAGGGTGACGCGTTTGCCACGGAGGATTACTGCGCGCGGGAACTGGATGTGGATCCCGGGCAGTTGCTGCGTGGGCTGCGCACGCTCAATGGTTGGGCGTGGTGCGTGCCGGAGACCGGCGAACCGGGATGGGTACCCCTGGAGAAGCTGCGGGCAACAGAGACCCAGTAGCGCCGAGCCCATGCTCGGCGGCGGCGCCGAGCGCCCACAATCAATGCGGCCGGCGATGGGCAGGAGCAGCCGAGCATAGGCTCGGCTCTACATGGATCTGTAGCGCCCGAGCCTATGCTCGGGCGGCGGCGCGGAGCCCCGACAATCAATGCGACTGGCGATGGGCAGGAGCAGCCGAGCATAGGCTCGGCTCTACATGGATCTGTAGCACCCGAGCCTATGCTCGGGCGGCGGCGCAACGCGCCGGTTGTCAGGCGATGGTTTCCAGCCCACCCATGTACGGGCGCAGCGCTTCCGGCACGGTGATGCTGCCATCGGCGTTCTGGTAGTTCTCCATCACCGCGATCATCGCGCGGCCAACCGCCACGCCCGAGCCGTTCAGGGTGTGTGCCAGTTCCGGCTTGCCGGTGGCCGGGTTGCGCCAGCGCGCCTGCATGCGACGGGCCTGGAAGTCACCACAGTTCGAGCACGAGGAGATCTCGCGGTAGGTCTGCTGCGACGGCAGCCAGACTTCCAGGTCGTAGGTCTTGATGGCCGAGAAGCCCATGTCGCCGGTGCACAGCAGCACCTTGCGGTACGGCAGGCCCAGTTTCTCCAGCACCACTTCGGCACAGCGGGTCATGCGCTGGTGCTCGGCATCGCTGTCTTCCGGGCGGCTGATCGAGACCAGTTCGACCTTCTCGAACTGGTGCTGGCGGATCATGCCGCGCACGTCGCGGCCGCCGCTGCCGGCCTCGGCGCGGAAGCACATCGAGTGGGCGGTCATGCGCAGCGGCAGGCGCTCGGCGTCGACGATCTCATCGCGCACGATGTTGGTCAGCGGCACTTCCGAGGTCGGGATCAGGTACCGCGTGGAGTCGCCCACGGCGGTCTTGAACAGGTCGTCCTCGAACTTCGGCAGCTGGCTGGTGCCACGCAGCGAATCGGCGTTGACCAGCAGCGGCACGTTGGTTTCCTCGTAGCCGTGCTCACCGGTGTGCAGGTCGACCATGAACTGGGCCAGCGCACGGTGCAGGCGCGCGATCGGGCCGCGCAGCACGGTGAAGCGCGAGCCGGACAGCTTGGCCGCGGTCTCGCCGTCCAGCCAGCCGTTGCGGGCGCCCAGTTCGACGTGGTCAAGCACCTTGAAATCGAACTGGCGCGGGGTGCCCCAGCGCGCCTGCTCAACGTTGTCGTTCTCGTCGGCACCGGCCGGCACGTCATCGGCCGGCAGGTTCGGAATGCCCATCGAGATCGCTTCGATCTTCTCGCGCAGCTCGTCCAGCGCCACTTCCGAGGCCTTCAGCTCGTCGGCGAAGGCGGCAACCTCGGCCATGATGGCCGAAACGTCCTCGCCCTTGGCTTTGGCCTGGCCGATGGCCTTGGAACGGCTGTTGCGCAGGCTCTGCAGCTCCTGGGTCCGCACCTGGATGCGCTTGCGATCGGCCTCCAGGGACTCCAGGGCAGACACGTCGAGCTCGAAGCCGCGGCTGGTGCGCAGGCGTTCGGCGAGGTCGGCGGGCTGGTGGCGGAGCAGGGCTGGATCAAGCATGGCAGGTGTCGTGGTGGGTATCAGGGATGGGATTATCGCTTGTTATACGGATTTCTGCCGCCCGGTTCATTCCCGCCGTGGCAGAATCGAGCCATTCCGTACTGGTCCGGTCCATGTCTGCACCCCGCTCGTCGTCCGCCAAGTCGTTCACTGTGCATATCCCGCGCAATGCCCTGAAGATCGCCGGTATCGCCTTCGGGGTGGGCGTGCTGCTGTTCGTGCTGGTCTGGCTGACCGGTCGCGACAAGGAGTTCTTCCGCGCCGATCCTGCCGCGCAGACCCCGCAGGAAACCGCCCAGATCGAGCCCCTGCCGGAGCCGTTGGCCGCTGCGGCCGGTTCCAGCGACATGCCCGATGCCAAGCCGGCCCCGGTAGAGGAAGAAGCACCAAAGCTGGTCGAAACGGCCCCACCGCCGCCTGCCCCCATCGCTGAAGCAACCCCGGCCGCACCGGGCCCTGCGCCGGCGGCCACCGGCAACAGCCAGCCGATGCCGATTGCCGGCCAGTCGCCGCCACCCGCCTACCCGGCTGCCGCGCTGCGCGCTGGCGAGACCGGCACCGTGGTGGTGCGGGTGGACGTGGACGCCACTGGCTATCCAAACAACGCCACGGTGATCCAGCGCAGCGGTTCACGCGAGCTCGACCGTGCCGCCACAGACGCCGTGCGCCGCTGGCGCTTCACTCCGGCGCAGAGCAACGGCCAGGCCGTCCCCGGCAGCATTGAAGTGCCGTTCGACTTCAAGACGCAGTAACTGAACGCTTCCCGGCAGGCAAACTGAACCCTGCCGGTGGCGTTGACGCAACGCTGACACTTCTCGTCCGTGGCTCGCGCAACACTTCCCATGTCGTCCATTGACGGAAGGAGTTAGCGATGGCTGCCACCACCCACGAAGACCTTCATTCGCCGCATCTGCAGGAAGATTCCAACCTGCAGCACAAACCCACGTCGCCCTGGATGTGGATCGCGCTGATCGTGGCGATGTTTGCGGCCGCCCTGCTCTGGCTGCGTCATTCGAACCAGGAAGACGTGGCACCGGCGCCAGTTGGTGAGCGCATGCTTCCCGCCCCCGAGGAGGCAGCGGTGACGGATGCAGCGGCCCCTGCCGCGCCCCAGGCAGCCCCCGCTACTGCTTCGCGGAAGGCCGCCCCGGTAGTGCGCAATCGTGAGGCCCGGCCGCTGGCCAGCAACCGCATGCCCACCTACCCCGCCGCCGCGCTGCGTAGTGGCGTGCAGGGCAGCGTGATCGCCAGCCTGAGTGTCGATACCCGCGGCAACGTCGCCAATGCCGCGATCGTTTCGCGCAGCGGCGAGCGCAGTCGCGATCTGGACCGCGCAGTGCTGAGCACTGTGCAGAACTGGAAGTTCCAGCCGGCGATGCACGAAGGCCGTGCCATCGCCAGCGTGGTGCGGGTCCCGGTGGATTTCCGTACCGAGCAGCGTTGATCGCGGACGAGGGGCTCGTGATGTTTAGACGGAGGCTTCGGCCTCCGTCCTTTTATGCGGAAAAGCGTGCCGACCAAGGTCGGCAGCTACCGCGGAATGCGATCCGCCGGGCATGGGCCCGGCGCTACCCACACCGTGTCCGGTAGCGCCGGGCCACGCCCGGCGGTTGCGGTGCCGGTCAGGCCAGGTTGAAACCGGCGCTGCGCGCAAGGCCGTCGAAATCCGGGAACGACGTGGCGACGTTGGCGATATCGTTGATGCGCACTTCGCCGTCACTGATCTGGCCGGCAATGGCGAACGCCATGGCAATGCGATGGTCGCCGTGGCTTTCGATGGTGCCGCTGCCCAGGCGCACGCCGCCGTGCAGGGTGGCACCGTCTTCGGTTTCGTCCACCTGCATGCCCAGCGCGCGCAGGCCGGTGGCCATCGCCGCAAGACGGTCGGATTCCTTCACCCGCAGCTCGGCCGCACCGCTCACCACGGTCTGGCCTTCTGCGGCCGCAGCCGCCACGAACAGCGCCGGGAACTCGTCGATCATGTCCGGCACCAGCGCTTCCGGGATACGTGCACCCTTCAGCTGAGCGTAGCGCACCACCAGATCAGCGACGGGCTCACCGCCCTGCTCGGCCGGATTCTCTTCGGTGATGTCCGCGCCCATCAGGCGCAACGCATGCAGCAGGCCGGTGCGACGCGGGTTCAGGCCGACCTGCTTCAGGCGCAGCTCGGAACCGGGAATGATGCTGGCGGCCACCAGGTAGAACGCCGCAGACGAGAAGTCGGCCGGCACCACGATGTCCGTGGCGCGCAGGCGCTGGCCGCCACGCAGGCGCGCCTTGCCCGGCGAGAATTCAATGTCCACTCCGAACGCCGACAGCATGCGCTCGGTGTAGTCACGGGTCGGATGCGGTTCGGTCACCTGGGTTTCGCCCTGCGCGTACAGTCCGGCCAACAGCACCGCCGACTTGATCTGTGCGCTGGCCACCGGCGAGGCGAAGTCGATGCCGTGCAGCGACTGGCCGCCATGCACCTGCAGCGGCGGCGTGCCGTCGTCCTGGGTGTCGATCTTCGCGCCCATCTGCGACAGCGGGCCGGTGACGCGACGCATCGGGCGGCCCGACAGCGATTCATCGCCGATCAGCGTGCAATCGAAGGCCTGGCCTGCCAGCAGGCCGGCCAGCAGGCGCATGCCGGTACCGGCATTGCCGCAGTCCAGCGGTGCGTCTGGGGCCTTCAGCCCATCGACGCCGACGCCATGCACGATCCGCTGCGACGGGCTGGGCGTTTCGATGCGCACGCCGAGCTGGCTGAAGATGCGCGCGGTGGCGCGGGTGTCTTCGCCTTCCAGGAAGCCTTCGATATGCGAGGTGCCATCGGCCAGCGCGGCGAACATCACCGAGCGGTGCGAGACCGACTTGTCGCCGGGAATGGTCAGGCTGCCCTGCAGCGGCTGGCCCTTGCGGGCAATCCAGTGTTGCGCGTTGCTCATCGTTCGATCATTCCGTAAACACCGGCAGTGCCGGCGATGCATCAGGGAGCGGCGGCCGTTGCCGCCGCAGCAGCACTCAGGGCACGGCCACCGGGTAGGAGCCGAGCACCTTGATCTGCGCCGAGTGCGCTTCCAGTTCGGCCAGGGCAGCCTGCATCGGCGCGTCGTCGATGTGGCCGGCCAGGTCGATGAAGAAGCCGTACTCCCACTTGCCGTGGTGCGACGGCCGCGACTCGATGCGGTTCATGCTGATGCCGTGGCGGGCGAACGGGCTGAGCACGTCGAACAGCGCACCGGGCTTGTCATGGATGAACACCAGCACCGAGGTGCGGTCGTGACCGGAAGTCGGGAAGATGTTGCGGCCCACCACCAGGAAACGGGTGGTGTTGTCTGCATCGTTCTGGATGGGCTTGGTGACCACCTTCTTCAGGCCGTACACATGGCCGGCGCTCTCGCCGCCGATGGCCGCCGCGTCGTCGGCGTTGCGCGCACGGCGTGCGCCCTCGGCATTGCTCGACACCGGGATCTTTTCGGCCTTCGGCAGGTTGGCACGCAGCCACGCCGAGGTCTGCATGAACGACTGCGGGTGCGCGTAGATGCGCTCGATGTCCTCGATGCGGCCGCTGCGCGACATCAGGTACTGCTGCACGCGCAGCTCCACTTCGCCACAGATCTTCAGGTTCGAGGTCAGGAACATGTCCAGGGTGATCTGGATGGTGCCCTGCCCTGAATTCTCCACCGGCACCACGCCGAAATCGGCGTTGCCCGCTTCCACTTCCTGGAACACTTCCTCGATGCTGGCCATCGGCAGGCCCAGCGCGGAGCGACCGAAGTGCTTGAGCACGGCCTGCTGGCTGAAGGTGCCTTCCGGGCCGAGGTAGCCGATCTTCAGCGGCTCCTGCTGGGCCAGGCAGGCCGACATGATCTCGCGGTAGACGTGCACCAGCAGCTCGTCGCTGAGCGGGCCTTCGTTGCGGTCCACCACCATGCGCAGCACCTGCGCTTCGCGCTCGGGGCGGTAGTAGTCGACAGCGGCGGCCAGCTTGCCCTTGGCCTTGCCGACCTGGTGGGCGAAACGCGCGCGCTCGGCGATCAGGTTCTGGATGTCACGGTCGATCTGGTCGATCTTCGAGCGCACATCGGCCAGCGCCAGCGGCGCCAGGGTGGGCGCCGGGTTCGACGCGGCCTTGGCCTTGCCCTTCGCCTTGGTGGGCGCGCTGTCCTTGGCCGGTTCGGCTTTCTTCGGCGCCTTCTTGCTGGATTTGCTGCTTGCCATCGGAATTCCCTGTTGCGGGGCACGCACCCGACGGTGCGCGCCATTCATTGCTCAACCGTGACGCTGCTGGAAATCGGCCATGAAAGCGACCAGCGCCTCGGCCCCAGCCAGCGGCATGGCGTTGTACAGCGAGGCCCGGATGCCCCCGACCACCTTGTGGCCCTTCAGCGCCAGCAGGCCGGCAGCCTTGGCTTCGGCGACGAAACGGGCGTCGAGTTCGGCATCGGGCAGGAAGAACGGGATGTTCATCCGCGAACGGGCCGCATGTGCGACCTCATTGCGGTAGAAGCCGCCGGAGCCGTCGATGGCGCCGTATACCAACGCGGCCTTGGCGGCGTTGCGCTTGGCGAACTCGGTCACGCCGCCCTCGGCCAGCATCCACTTGAACACCAGGCCGGCCAGATACCAGTTCCAGGTCGGCGGGGTGTTGAGCATCGAATCGCGGGCGACGTGCGAGCGGTAATCGAAGATGTCCGCGCGCGGCTGGCCACTGCGTTCGAGCAGGTCACGGCGGATGATCATCACCGCGATGCCGACCGGACCGAGGTTCTTCTGCGCGCCGGCGTAGATCACGCCGTAGCGGCGCACATCCAGCGGCTCGCTGGCGATGGACGAACTGAAATCGGCGATCAACGGGACGTTGCCGGTGTCGGGCACATCACGGAACTCGACGCCGTGGATGGTCTCGTTGGCGGTGATGTGCACGTAGGCCGCACCGGGCGAGAGCTGCCAATCGGCACGCGGCGGCAAGGTGCGGTATCCGTCGCCCTCACTGCTGGCGGCGATGTTGACGTCGACGTAGACACCGGCCTGCTTGACCGCGGTCTTGCCCCAGTGGCCACTGACCACATAGTCGGCGCGCTGGCCGGGGGCGGCGAAGTTGAGCGGGATCAGCGCCTGCTGAGTGGTGGCGCCACCGGACAGGAACAGCACCGCATAGTCGTCGGGGATATCGAGCAGGCGACGCAGGTCGGCCTCGGCCTCGGCGGCCACCGACATGAATTCCGCGCCGCGATGGCTCATTTCCACAATGGAGGCACCGGAACCGTGCCAGTCCAGCATTTCCGCCTGCGCCTGGCGCAGGACCGATTCCGGCAAGGTTGCAGGGCCGGCACTGAAGTTGAACGCGCGCGTCATGTCACACCTGTGGGGCAAGACCCCTAGTATGCCGCAGTGCACCAGCCTTGCGGCCTTGTGGCGCAAGGGAAATTTGGTTTCATTGGAATCCATTGGCCCGCAGCAATGCTCCGGTAGTCGCCGACCTTGGTCGGCGTACGCCGTCAGGCGTCATGCCCACCGGAGGAGCGTGCCGACCAAGGTCGGCACCCACCAGAGCGGACCCGGCGGATGCGGATCAGCGCGCGCCGAACCAGAGCAGCAGGCTGAGCACTGCCGCCAGCAACAAGGCGCTGGCCAGCAGCCACGGCCAGCGCCGGACCCTGCGCGGTGCAGCCGGCAGCACCGGCGCCTGTTCCGCGTCCTCGCTGGACTCGTCCTCATCGGGCAGCGGCCGCCGGCGCGGGTCGTGCGGCACTTCCAGCACAAACCGGTGCTGGCCATCGAACACCACCTGGTCGCCGGCCTGCAGCCAGCAGTGGCGCACGGCCACGCCGTTGACCCGGGTGCCGTCGGCACTACCGAGGTCGCGCAGCAGCACACGATCACCGTGCACTTCCACGCGGGCGTGCTGTTCGGCGAAGGCCGGATCGTCGATCGCGATGTCGGCCTCACTGCCGCGACCGACCAGGCGGGCACGCGACAGGGTGAAACTGCGGCCATGATGCAGGCCGCCGACACCACGCAGCAGACGCTGCTGCTCATCGTTGCCGTCGTCGTTCTTCGGTGCGGGCGCCTGCAGCAGGCTTTCCACCTCACCCTGCAGGACCATTTCCACGCCGTCCACGTACACCGCATCGCCCGCACGCAGCAGGGCCATGCGGCGCACCGGGCGACCATTCACGTGGATGCCACGGATACCGTTGCCGACCTGCAGCCAGAGGCCGCGATCATCCATGCAGAACTGCGCCAGCAGCAGGGCGCCGTGGCCGGCGTCGCCGAGCCGTACGCTGCCGTTGGCCTGGCGCACGATGCGTTGCACCCCGGGCCGCAGCGGCTGGTCGGGCTGTTGTTGTTGACTGAAGTGAACAAGCAGGTTCTGCACGCGGCGCAGCCTAGCAGGTTGGCCGCCAACGAAGAAGAACCTGCGATGAGTGCTTGGCGCGACGGCCCTCGATGCGCACAATGCTCGCCCTCATAGATCATCCCCGCCCTGCGCCAGGAGCCCGCATGTCCACCATCGATGTCCGCCACGCCCACGCCCTGCCCGACGCACAGGCACGCGCCGCGATCGAACAGGTTGCCGCCAAGCTGTCCGAGCGCTTCGGCCTGAAGTCGTCCTGGACCGCCGACGTACTGAACTTCTCCGGCAGCGGCGTGGATGGCGCGATCGAACTGCAGCCGGGCGCCGTGCGCGTGACCGCCAAGCTGGGCTTCCTGCTGTCGGCGATGAAAGGCATGGTCGAAGGCGAGATCCAGCGCGTGCTGAAGGAAAAGCTGGGCTGAACCCCGGCGGCGGCCGTCACGGCCGTGCAACGCCAACGCGCGCTACTCTCGGGCCAAGCCCAACTCCCACGGGAAGTGCGATGAACCAGTACGAAAACGATGACCGCCGCAACGACGACGCCTCGTTCGGTGACCAGGCCGAGCGCTTCTCGCGCAAGCTCAGTGACTCGGCCCAGCAGGTCTGGCTGGCCGGCCTGGGGGCCTTGGGCCGGGCCCAGGCCGAAGGCAGCCGATTCTTTGATGGCCTGGTGAAGGAAGGCGAAGCCTGGGAGGCCCGCCGCCGTGAACGCAACAGCGAGCAGGGCCCGGGTTGGCGCGACAACGTGGAAACCTCGCTGGATGAGGCCCGCGAAAAGGCCTCCGGCACCTGGAACAAGGTCGAAAAAGCCTTCGACGACCAGGTGCAGGGCGTGCTCAAGCGCCTGCACGTGCCCACTGCCGACGAGGTGACCGCGCTGGAAGCCCGTATCGACGCCCTGCACGCGCGGCTGGCCAAGCTGGAAAACCGTGCGGCCTCGGGCGCCGATGCCCCCGCACCGGGCAGCCATCAGTCGCCGGGCAGCGTGCCCTGAACATCGATTGTTGCAATGCAATAAATTTTGATTGACAATCGCGAGCAACCCGCCAATCGCTTCGGCTGCCGTTTGTTCCCTCCCCTCACGGCTTCAGGATTGGCGGGTTTTTCGTGCCTGCCATATGCCGATCTGAGCGTTCCGTCACGCTTCCTGCCAGGAACGTCCTGACCCAGCCGGATAGTGCGACCTTTACACTGTCGTCTTCCGCATTCGCCCCTTCCGCGCACCTCCTGCATGCTTCCCTGGATCCTGGCCCTGCTGTCGGCCCTGCTTACCTGTTCCCTGGCCGTTGTCTATCTGTGGTGGATCAAGCGGCGGCAGAAGGAGATGCAACTGGGCCTGCAGGCGCTGGCCGGCATGCATTGGCGCGAATTCTCGGTGCTGGTCAAGCGCATGCTGCGCGAACAGCGCGGCCTGCGTGAACTCAGCGATACCACCGAAGAATCACGCGAGCCCAGCAGCGACTTCCTGCTCAGCGATGGCCCCAACACCTGGCTGGTGTCGTGCAAGCACGGCCTGGCCTATCGCATTGGTACCGCCGCGGTGAACGAACTGGGCGCCGCCGCGCGCCTGGCCGGCGCCAAGGGTGGCGTGCTGCTGACCGAAGGCCGGATCGAACGCGATGGCCGCAGCGCTGCCGAGAAGCAGGCGGTGGAAGTCCTTGATGGCCCCCGCCTGTGGCCGTTGCTGCAACCCTACCTGCCGGCGGACATCGAATCGCGCGTGCGCACCCGTGCGCGGCATGAGGCGCTGCGCCGCATCGCTATCGCCGCGCTGGGTTCGGTGACGCTGGGCCTGCTGGTCGGGCTCGGCCTGCAGGGCCTGCATGTGGAGGACACCGCGCCCGTTACCCCAGCGCCGGGGGAGACTGCCCCGTTGCCAGTGGAGACTGCCCCGTCGCCAGCGGACGCCCCCGCAGCCGACGCAGCACCCGAAGCGAGCGAGGCTGCATCGCCCATCACTGCGGCGCCCTCGCCGACGGCGGCGGCCACCGATGAGCGCAGCAATCCCAATCCGGACGCGGCCACCCTGGAGCGCTTCCAGGCCGATCTGGCCCGCGCCCTGGCCGGCAAGCCTGGTATCGCCAGCGGTGTCTGGCTGACCCGGCAGACCCTGGCGATCAACCGCACCGGTGAACTGGAAGCCGTGTGGCCACGCGTGTGCGAGGAAGTGCTGCGCTATCCCGCGCTGCGCAACGTGCGCATCCAGCTCAATGCCCGCCCCGGCGTGAATGAGCCGGTACGCTGGCGGCAATGCGCCACGTATTGATGGGGGCGAGCATCCACGCATGGCGTGGATCTACTGAATCCCGATGCACGAATCCCCCGACTCATCGCCCATCACGCGAACAGCAGCCGAGCATGGGCTCGGCTCTACATGGCGCCTGCTCAGCCCAACGCCGCGAGATGCGCAATGTAACTGGAGCGGGATTCGCCGGCCGCCCTGGCCTGCGCATCCAGCCTCGCCAGGATGCGACGCGGCAGGCTGATGTTGACCCGCTCGATGGTGTCGTCCAGCAGGGATGGATCAATGCAGATGTAGGCAAGAATCCAGGCCGTACCACTGGGAGCCTCGGCGACGATCTTCTGTGGCGCAGAAGGATTCGGAATCGAGCGCCCCTCATCCAGGGCCGCATCGATCCAGGCAAGCGCAGATTCCTCGGCCGCACTGAGTGCATCGTCAAGCGTGTCGGCCGCCGAGAAGCACCCCTGCAGATCGGGAACGATGACACCCCACGCGGTGCGTTCATCGCCGGCCTCAATCAAGACTGGATAGCGCATGGGACCTCCTACGTCAGTCCTGCCAGTTTCCGCAGCGCCAGCACCAGACCCTTGCCCAGATCCTTTTGGGGGTGAGGCACGGTGATGATGTGGGACCGGTGCGGGTGCACGAATACATGATGGGATCCCCGGATCCTGCAACAGGTCCAACCTGCCGCCTCCAGATCCCGGATGAGGTCCCTGCTCTTCATGCAGGGACGATACACATCGTACACACGCATCAACAGAGTTCAAGACGACAGCCGTTCCAGACCCGTTGATCCACGCCATGCGTGGATGGAATCCCTATCGCGCGCCCGGCGCGAAGCGCGCCACCAGGTCCCAGGCATCCCCCAGGAACACCTGCCGCACGCGGGTGATCGGCTGTTCGCCGCGCCAGGTCAGGCGCTCGATCACTAGGCAGGCGGTGCCGGGCTTCACGTCCAGCAGCTGGGCGCTGGCGGTGTCCGCGCCCCAGGCACTGATGCGGTGCTGCGCGCGCGTCCACGACACGTTCTGCAGCAGCCAGCTGCCAGGCGCGGTGGTGCTGAAATCGACCTCCAGCACCTCGGGCACGCCGACGGGGCTGATCAGGCGATGCTCCAGTGCCAGCGGGCGGCCATCGGCCAGATGCAGGCAGCGCATCGCCAGCAGCTGCTGCTGGCCGGCCAGCTCCACCTCGCCGGCATTGCTGCTTTCGGCCAGGCGCAGCTCGCGCTGCAGCAGCCGGTAGCCGTACAGGTGGCCGCGCGAGCCGACCTCCATGGCGATATCGGGAATTTCCAGCGCCACCTGCTCCAGGTGCGGCGGCTGCCGCGCTACGAACGAACCCGCACGACGGCGACGCTCGATCATGCCGCTCTCGGCCAGCGCGGTCAGCACCTTGTTCACCGTCATCCGCGAGCAGCCGTACTGTTCCATCAGCTCGTGCTCGTAGGGAATACGGAAGCCCGGCGCCCACTCCCCGCTGAGGATGCGGCTTTCCAGATCGCTGCGGATACGCTGGTTGAGCGTGGCGGACTTGCTGGCCTTCACGTAATGGGGTCCCGGTGGCGGAGGCGATCAGCCCAGCACGCCCTTCAGGGCGGCGGCGAAGGCGGTGGTGATCGCCTCGCGCTGCAGGTGGCGGCCCTCGGCCACGCACTGGCGGCCATGTCGCCAGACCGATCGCAGCGCGCCATTACGTGCGGCGAACACCCAGCTGTCAAGCCATGCGTCATCCTGCCGCGCCTGCAACGCCGGGTGCGCGGCGTCCAGCTCAACCAGATCGGCGCTGGCGCCGACCTGCAGGCCAGCAGCCACGCCCAGCGCCTGCGCACCACCGTGCAGTGCGCCTTCAAACAGGAAACGACCGGTACTGCGGGTGGCATCCGGGGCCAGCACGTTGCGCCCGCGCAAGGTAAGCCGCTGGCCGTATTCGAGCAGGCGCAGTTCTTCGGCGGCATCGATCAACACGTTGGAATCGGAGCCGACACCGAAACGGCCGCCCTCGCGCGCAAAGGCCTGCATCGGGAACAGGCCGTCGCCCAGGTTCGCCTCGGTGATCGGGCACAGCCCGGCCACGGCACCGCTGGCCACGATGGCCGCGCGCTCGTCATCGGTGATATGGGTGGCATGCACCAGGCACCAGCACGCATCCACCGGCACATGGTTGTACAGCCACTGCACCGGGCGCTGGCCGCTCCAGGCCAGGCAGGCCTCGACTTCGCGCATCTGCTCGGCGATATGGATATGCACCGGGCCATCGGTCAGCGGCAGCAGCGCGTCCAGCTCCTCCCCGGTGACCGCGCGCAGGCTGTGCGGGGCGATGCCGAGCACCGCGTCGGGCAGCGCGTCCAACGCCGGCTTCGCCGCGTCCAGCAGCTGCGCGAAGCCCTCGACATCATGGATCAGGCGGCGCTGCGCCGGATTCGGCGGCGCGCCACCGAAATCGGCGTGGGCGTAGAACACCGGCAGCAGGGTCAGGCCGATGCCGGTCTGCGCGGCGGCGGCAGCGATGCGCGCACTCATCTCGGCGCGATCGGCATACGGCTGGCCGTCGGCATCGTGATGCAGGTAGTGGAACTCGCCGACGCGGGTGAAGCCGCTTTCCAGCATTTCCATGTAGGCCTGGGCGGCGATGGCCTGCACCGCGTCCGGGCGCAGGTGGGCCAGGAAGCGGTACATCAGTTCGCGCCAGCTCCAGAAGCTGTCACCGTCGCCGCCGCCGATCTCGGTCAGGCCGGCCATGCCGCGCTGGAACGCGTGGCTGTGCAGGTTGGGCAGGCCCGGCACCAGGATGCCGACGCGGGTGTCACCGTCCTGCGCGCCCTGCCCCATGCTGATCGCCGTGATGCGGCCGTCCTGGACCTGCAGCCGGACATCGCGGGCCCAGCCCTGGGCCAGCAGGGCGTAGGTGGCATGGAAACTGAGCTGGGAACGCGAATCGGACATGGCTGGACAACCCGAAATGGACGCCTATATTGTATAGACATATAAGCACAGCCGCGTTGTGGATGCCATGCACGTCGATACCCTCTGGTCCAACGTCCACCTGATCACCCTCGACGGCGAGGGCCTGGGCGTCATCCGCGATGGCGTACTGGCCTGCGCGGACGGGCGCATCGTCCACGTCGGTGCCGCCGGCAGCGATACCCACCTGCAGCCGACCACCCGCATCGACGGCGAGGGTCGCTGGATGTCGCCGGGCCTGATCGACTGCCACACCCACCTGGTCTACGCCGGCAACCGCGCCAACGAATTCGAGCAGCGCCTGCAGGGCGTCAGCTATGCCGACATCGCCCGTGCCGGCGGCGGCATCGTCTCCACCGTGCGCGCCACCCGCGCTGCCACGCCCGGGCAGCTGGCCAGCGAGAGCCGGCCACGCCTGCTGGCGATGCGCGCCGAAGGCGTGACCACCATCGAGATCAAGTCCGGCTACGGCCTGACCCTGGCCGACGAGCGCAAGCAGCTGCAGGTTGCGCGCGCACTGGGCGAGGAATGCCGGGTCAACGTGGTCACCACCTTCCTCGGCGCGCACGCGATTCCGCCGGGCCGCGAGGCGCAGGAATACACCGACGAGGTGTGCAACGTGATGATTCCGGCCATCGCTGCCGAAGGCCTGGCCGAAGCGGTGGACGTGTTCTGCGAGAACATCGCGTTTTCCCCGGCGCAGGCGCGACAGGTGTTCGAGGCAGCGAGGGCGAACGGGCTGGCGGTGAAGATCCACGCCGAACAGCTGAGCAACCAGCACGGTGCCGAACTGGCGGCCGGCTTCGGTGCGCTCTCCGCCGACCACATTGAACATCTGGATGACGCTGGCATCGCCGCGATGGCCGCCGCCGGCACCGTGGCCGTGCTGCTGCCGGGCGCCTTCTATTTCACCCGCGATACCACCCTGCCGCCGATCGCTGCATTGCGCGCGGCCGCCGTGCCACTGGCACTGGCCACCGACAGCAACCCGGGCACTTCGCCACTGACCAGCCCGCTGCTGGCGATGAACATGGGCGCCACCCTGTTCCGCCTGACCGTGGACGAGTGCATCGCCGGCTTCACCCGTGAAGCGGCGCGCGCGCTGGGCCATGGCGAGCGCATCGGCCGACTCGCTGTCGGCATGGACTGCGACCTGGCGATCTGGGACATCGACGCCCCCGCCGATCTGGTCTATCGCATTGGATTCAACCCGCTGCACGCGCGCGTGGTGCGCGGTCAGCCCGACCTGCCTGCCTCCTGGAGCAACACATGAGCAACACCCTGGTTCTTCGCCCCGGCCATGTCACTCTCGCCCAGTGGCGGCAGGTCTATCGCGGTGCGCCGCTTGCACTGGACCCGGCTGCGCTGCCGGTGGTGCGCGCCAGCGCTGCGGCGGTGGCCGCCATCGTCGCCAAGGGCGCGCCGGTGTATGGCATCAACACCGGCTTCGGCAAGCTGGCCAGCGTGCGCATCGAGCGCGAAGACCTGGCCACCCTGCAGCGGAACATCGTGCTCTCGCATGCCGCCGGCGTGGGCGAGCCGATGCCGGCCAGCGTGGTGCGGTTGATGATGGCGCTGAAGCTGGTCAGCCTGGCGCAGGGTGCGTCGGGCATCCGCGAGGAAACGCTGCTGCTGCTGGAAGCGATGCTGGTCAAGGGCGTGCTGCCGGTGGTGCCGGCGCAGGGCTCGGTGGGTGCTTCCGGCGATCTGGCACCGCTTTCGCACCTGGCCAGCGTGATGCTGGGTGTGGGCGAAGCGTTCATCGGTGACGAACGCCTGCCCGCAACCGACGCATTGGCGCGTGCCGGCCTGCAGCCGATCGAACTGGGCGCGAAGGAAGGCCTGGCGCTGCTCAACGGCACCCAGTTCTCCACCGCCTATGCGCTGGCCGGCCTGTTCGACATCGAAACCGTGTTCCAGGCGGCACTGGTCACCGGCGCGTTGTCGGTGGAAGCGGCCAAGGGTTCGGACACGCCGTTCGATCCGCGCATCCATGCCATCCGTGGCCAGCGCGGGCAGATCGCCACCGCCGCCACGCTCCGCACGCTGATGCAGGGCTCGGACATCCGCGAATCGCACCGCGACAACGACGTGCGCGTGCAGGACCCGTACTGCCTGCGCTGCCAGCCGCAGGTGATGGGCGCGGCGCTGGATATCCTCCGCCAGGCCGCGACCACGCTGGAAATCGAAGCCAATGGCGTGTCCGACAATCCACTGGTATTCACCGATACCGGCGAAGCACTGTCTGGCGGCAACTTCCACGCCGAGCCGGTGGCCTTCGCCGCTGACATGCTGGCGATGGCGGTGTGCGAGATCGGCTCGATCAGCGAGCGCCGCCTGGCGATGCTGGTGGACCCGGCGCTGTCCGGCCTGCCGGCCTTCCTGACCCCGCGCCCGGGTTTGAATTCCGGCTTCATGATTCCGCAGGTGACCGCCGCCGCGCTGGTCTCGGAAAACAAGCAGCGCGTCTACCCGGCCAGCGTCGATTCGATCCCCACCTCGGCCAACCAGGAGGACCACGTGTCGATGGCCGCGCACGGTGCACGCCGCCTGATGCAGATGGCCGAGAACGCCGCCAACGTGATCGGCATCGAGCTGCTGGCCGCCGCGCAGGGCTGTGATTTCCATGCCCCGCTGCGCTCCAGCGCCGCGCTCGAGAACGTGCGCGCCACCCTGCGTGCCCAGGTGCCGACGCTGGAAGAAGACCGCTACTTCCACCCGGACATGGTGACCGCCACCCACCTGGTGCGCAGCGGCGCGCTGGCACGTGGCCTGACCGACCTGTTGCCGACCGTGGAACCGCAGGCATGAACACCCATCCCGAATGGTTGACGGTGCACGAGGGCGACGCCCCGTTGATCGTCAGCTTCCCGCATACCGGCAGCGAGGTGCCGCACGACCTGATCGGCGACTACCACTCGCCGTGGCTGGCACGCCGCGACGCCGACTGGTGGGTGCACGAGTTGTACGACTTCGTGCGCGGCATGGGCGCGACCACAGTGCGCTCGGCGATCTCACGTTCGGTGATCGACCTCAACCGCGATCCCAGCGGCGTGTCGCTGTACCCGGGCCAGAACACCACCGGCTTGTGCCCGCTGACCACCTTCGACAACCAGCCGCTGTACCACGCCGGGCGCGAACCGGACGACGCAGAAATCGCCCGTCGCCGCGACACGTATTTCCTGCCCTACCACGATGCGCTGGCCGCACAGATCACCCGCCTGCGTGCACGCCACGGCACCGTGGTGGTGTACGACGCGCATTCGATCCGCTCGCACATCCCGCACCTGTTCGACGGCGAACTGCCGCAGTTCAACCTCGGTACCGCCGGCCCGTCCGGCGCACCAGACACCTCCTGCGACAACGCCTTGAGCGACGTGGTGGAGAACCTGCTGAAGATCAGCGGCATGAGCCAGGTGCGCAACGGCCGCTTCAAGGGCGGCTGGATCACCCGCCACTACAGCAACGTCGCCGGCGGCGTGCACAGCCTGCAGATGGAGCTGGCCTGCCGCGGCTACATGCACGAACCGTTGCCCGACCAGGTGGACGAGCACAGCTGGCCCACCCCGCTCGACCCCGACCACGCCGCACCACTGCGCCACACCCTGGCGCAGGTGCTCAACGCCTGCCTTGAATTCGCTACGAACCGGAGCGCCGCATGACCCGCAACGACCCGTCCCGCACCATCGCCGCGCCGACCGGCACCACGCTCAACGCCAAGAGCTGGCTGACCGAAGCGCCGCTGCGCATGCTGATGAACAACCTGCACCCGGACGTGGCCGAGCGGCCGCAGGAACTGGTGGTGTACGGCGGCATCGGCCGCGCCGCGCGTGACTGGGAGAGCTTCGATGCCATCGTCGAAACGCTCAAGCGCCTAGACGACGACCAGACCCTGCTGGTGCAGTCCGGCAAGCCGGTGGGCGTGTTCCGCACCCATGCCGATGCGCCGCGCGTGCTGATCGCCAACTCCAACCTGGTTCCGCGCTGGGCCAACTGGGACCACTTCAACGAGCTGGATAAGAAGGGCCTGGCCATGTACGGCCAGATGACCGCCGGCAGCTGGATCTACATCGGCGCGCAGGGCATCGTGCAGGGCACCTACGAGACTTTCGTGGAAATGGGCCGCCAGCATTTCGGTGGCGACCTGACCGGGAAGTGGCTGTTCACCGGTGGCCTGGGCGGCATGGGCGGTGCACAGCCGCTGGCTGCCGTGATGGCCGGCGCCTCCTGCCTGGCCGTCGAGTGCCGCAAGAGCAGCATCGACATGCGCCTGCGCACCGGCTATCTGGACACCTGGACCGACAATCTTGACGAAGCGCTGCGCCTGATCGAGGAGTCGTGCAAGGCCGGAACGCCGAAGTCGGTGGGCCTGCTCGGCAACGTTGCCGACGTGCTGGCCGAACTGCTCAACCGCGGCGTGAAGCCGGACCTGCTGACCGACCAGACCTCCGCGCACGACCCGGTGAACGGCTACCTGCCGCAGGGCTGGACCGTCGAGCAGTGGGACGACAAGCGCGTGTCCGCCCCCAAGGAAGTGGAGAAGGCCGCGCGCGCGTCGATGGCCAACCACATCCGCGCCATGCTCGGTTTCCACGCGTTGGGCGTACCCACCGTGGACTACGGCAACAACCTGCGGCAGATGGCGCTGGAAGAAGGCGTGGCCAATGCCTTCGACTTCCCCGGTTTCGTGCCGGCCTACATCCGCCCGCTGTTCTGCCGTGGCATCGGCCCATTCCGCTGGGCGGCGCTGAGTGGCGACCCGGAAGACATCGCCAAGACCGATGCCAAGGTGAAGGAACTCATTCCGGACAACCCGCACCTGCACCGCTGGCTGGACATGGCCGCCGAGAAGATCAAGTTCCAGGGCCTGCCGGCGCGCATCTGCTGGGTCGGCCTGGGTGATCGCGATCGTCTGGGCCTGGCCTTCAACGAGATGGTGGCCAACGGTGAACTGAAGGCACCGGTGGTGATCGGCCGCGACCACCTGGACAGCGGGAGCGTGGCATCGCCGAACCGCGAAACCGAGGCGATGGCCGATGGTTCCGATGCCGTGTCCGACTGGCCGCTGTTGAACGCCCTGCTCAATACCGCCAGCGGCGCGACCTGGGTCTCACTGCACCACGGTGGCGGCGTCGGCATGGGCTTCTCGCAGCATGCCGGCATGGTCATCGTCTGCGATGGCACCGAAGCGGCGGCGAAGCGGATTGGCCGCGTGCTGTGGAACGACCCGGCCACTGGCGTGATGCGCCATGCCGATGCGGGTTATGAGATCGCGATCGACTGCGCGAAGGAAAAGGGACTGGATCTGCCGGGAATCCTCGGCTGATCGCATCCCTGCACGACTGCCGCCGGGCATGGCCCGGCGCTACCGGAACTACCTGTAGAGCCGAGCCCATGCTCGGCTCGATTTTTTCCGAGTGCACGACGTCTGGCCCAAAGTCAGCCGAGCATCGGCTCGGCTCTACCTGCTTGACCTGCTCTTCCACCGTGACCAAGATGCGCCATCGCCGCTGACGGAACACCGCGATGTACCGCACGCTTGCTGTCCTATTGCTCTGTGCCCTGGCCATCGCCCTGCCCGCTTCGGCCCGTGACGTTCCAGGGGGGCTCACCGCGCAGCTGGACGCGCAGCTACAGACCAATCGCGAGCGCTACGGCATTGCCGGCCAGTCGGTGCTGGTCGCCCACAACGGTCAGGTGCTCTACCAGGGCGCCAGCGGCGATCGTGATCCGGCCACCCACGCGCCGGCCACCGTCGATTCCATTTTCACTGCGCAGTCGATGGCCAAGCTGCTGACCAGCACGCTGGTGATGCAGTTGGTCGACCAGGGCAAGGTGGATCTGGATGCGCCGGCCAGCCGTTATGTACCGGACCTGCCGGCCGCATGGCAGACGATCCCGGTGCGCGACTTCCTCAACCACAGTTCGGGCATCGGCGAGTACTACGACCGCGTCGACAACCGTTGGATCAGCAAGGGCTACAGTGGCGTCGCGCCGGATCTTGCGGCAGCCCTGAAGGTCGCCGCGGCCGCGCCGATGCAGTTCGCCACCGGCAGCCGTGTGCAGTACACCCAGGCCAACTACCTGGTGCTGACGGCGTTGCTGGAAGCGCACTATCGCAAACCCTTCCCGGCCATCGCGCGCGAGCGCATCCTGCAGCCGCTGAAGATGGCCAGCACCTCCTGGGGCGTGGCCAGCGTACCGGCCCAGCTCGCGGCAGTTCCTTACATTGGCAAGGACGGCCAACTACAGACGGCCAATGAAGATCCCTGGCCGGACTACGGCTGGGGCCATGCCGATCTGCAGACCACCGTGGGTGACATGAACCTTTTCCTGCAGGCACTGGCCACCGGCAAGCTGCTGCGCACGGCCACGCTGGAAACGCTGTGGCAGCCGCAGAAGCTGACCGGCGGCGGCAGAAATTTCTTCTCCACCGGCTGGGACACCACCCGCAGCGACGGCTACACCCAGGTCGGCCATGATGGCGGCACCCGAGTGCGTGCGCGGCTGGCCTACAAGGGCACGCTGGCGAATGGCTACTGGGTATTCGTGTACCTGACCAATGGCAGTGCGCGCAATGTGTGGTCGAGCACGCTGGTGGAAAGCACGATGGCGGTGGTCGCGCCCGAGGAGTTTCCGCATGCGGTGCTGTCCGAGCGGCTGATCGCGTATGCGCTGGATGATGACGCTGGCGGTGCCCAGGCGATACGCAGCTGGTTGCGCGATGACAATCGGGTGACGGGCAGCGAGCTGGAACGTGCGATCAACGCCAGTGGCTATGCCATCCGCGAGAGTCTGGGTGCCAGCAAAGCACTGAAAGTGTTCGCGCTCAACGCCGAGCTGTATCCGGATTCGGCCAACGCGTGGGACAGCCTGGCTGAGTGCCATGCGGCATTGGGCGAAAGAGAAGCGGCTGATCGGCTGTATGCAAAGGCCAAAGCGCTGGCCAAGCCCTCGCCGTAACTTTCTGTAGAGCCGAGCCCATGCTCGGCTGCTCTTCGTTTCGAGCGAAGGAAACCCGCGCTGCGCGCGATAGCCGAGCATGGGCTCGGCTCTACAGGCGCACCCGCCCCCATACGCCGGTGATGGGTGACGTACCGTCCGCGACCTGTTAACTTGCGCGCCACTTTCGTGGTTTACAGCATTCCCGCATGTCGCTCCCGTCTCACCGTCCCACCCCGTCCCTGCTGTTCCTGGCAGTTTCCCTCGGCCTGGCTTCCACTGCCGTCGCCGCACCGCAGGCCACCACCCTTGATGCCGTACGGGTCACCGCTGCCGCCGATGCCAGTGCCCAGGCGCGCGAGGCGCTGAACCGCGTGCCTGGCGCCAGCAACGTCATCGACGTGGCCAAGGCCGACAGTCGACTGTCCAGCAGTGCCGATGTACTGGCCTACCAACCGGGTATCAGCGCGCAGTCGCCGGGCAACGAGGGCACCAAGATCTCGATCCGTGGCTCGGGCATCAATCGCGGGCCGGGCGCGCATGCCTCGGGCATCGCCGTGGCGATCGACGGCCTGCCGCTGACCGGACCGGGCGGCACGCCCTACGAACTGCTGGAACCGCTGTGGCTGTCGCGCGTGGAGGTGCTGCGCGGGGCCAATGGTTTCGAACGTGGCGCGCTGGCACTCGGCGGTGCCATCGATTACGTCAGCCGCAACGGCCGTGATTCGGCTGGCGTGCAATTGCGTTACGAGGCCGGCAGCCGTGGCTACCAGAAGCGCGGTCTCAGCTGGGGCGGTGTCAGCGGCGACGTCGATTACTTCCTGGCCTACACCGATACCGAATTCCACGGCTACCAGCTCCATGCGCGTGGCGACGGTAAAGGTGCGATGGCGAACATCGGCTGGCAGATCACGCCCGACCTGCAGACGCGCTTCTTCGTGCGCTATCGCGAAACCAACCACGAAACGCCCGGGCGCCTGACCCGCGACCAGATCCGCAACGATCCGCATGCGGCCAATCCAGCCAACCTGGCCATCGATGCGCGCCGCCCGCAACCCGGCAGCGCCTGGGTGGGCAATGTCACCACGCTGCAGATCGATGAGGACTCCTCATTGCAGGCCGGCCTGGTCTATCACACGTACCCGATGGACTTGAACGAGAGCCTGTACCGCCAGCAACTGGACTACGCCAACCTCAACGCCACGCTGGACTATCGCCACCGCCACCGGCTGTTCGGGCTGGACAGTGAAACCATGGTCGGCCTGCGCGTCACCCACGACCTGGACGCCGACGTGCGCGAGTCGCTGCGCTTTGCCAGCAACGGCTATGCCGCCGGCACGCGCACGCGTGATTTCCGCCACCACGGCACCGACAGCACGCTGCACGTCAGCAATATCCTCACCTTCAACGACCGCCTGCGCATGCAGACCGGGCTGGCGCTGATCAACACCCGCCGCGACGTGCAGGTGACCTGGCCAAACAGCGGCGGTCGACTGCGCGATCATGACTGGGACTACGCGCCGCGGCTGGGCTTCACCTGGCAGCACAGCGCGCAGACGCAGTGGTTCGGCAACCTCAGCCGCTCGGTGGAAGCACCGCATCCGTGGTCGATGATCTGGGGCTCGAACCAGTACTTCGGGCCGGGCAATGGCCCCTCCACCGGCCGCCAGCGCGCGCCGGTACCGATGCAGAACCAGACCGCCACCACGCTGGAACTGGGTGCGCGCGGCGACGCTGTGCTGGGGCGCTGGGAACTGACCGGCTACTACGCGCACGTCAACCACGAGCTGCTGAGCGTGGAGCTGCAACCGGTACCGAACCTGTTCATCGCAGAGAACAACGCCAGCCCCACCGTGCACCGTGGCATCGAAGCCGGATTGGACAGCACGCTGTGGCAGGCCGCGCCGGGGCGCCTGTCCTTGCGCCAGGCGTACACCTTCAGTGATTTCCGTTACCGCCACGACGCGCGCTTCGGCAGCAACCGCCTGCCGGGCCTGCCGCGCCACAGCTACCAGGCCGAGCTGCGCTTCGATCACGCCTCGGGCCTCTATGCTGCACTGAACACCGAATACGCCTCGCGCATCGCAGTGGACTACGCCAACAGCTACTGGGCCGACAGCCATGTGATCTTCGGCAGCCGCATCGGCTACGACGCACCCGGTGGCCGCTGGCAGGCGTGGGCGGAGATGCGCAACATCGGCAACCGCCACTACGCGGCCACGGTCACGCCGGGCTACGACGACGCCGGCAAGGATGTCGCGCGCTCGACGCCAGGCGAAGGCCGTGGCGTCTATGCCGGCGTGCGCTGGCGCTTTGACTGATCGCCTCAGGCGGCGCCGGATGTGATCCGGCGCCGTCATTCCAGGGTCAGCCGATACGCCAGGCCGGCAGGCGTTCGCTGCGCTTCCAGATGGAGGGCGCGAAACCAATCAACACCAGCGCCGCCAGCCACTTCGGTGAGGTATTGAGCAGTGTCGAGGTGAGCGAGCCATCGACGGGGGCGGCCATTTCCTGCCACGGGTTGTAGCCCAGGTAGACGACGCTGCCAGCCCACCACAGCAACGCCGCACCGACACCCACCAGCAACAGGGACAGCGTGCGGCAGGTCCAGCGCTGCGACGTGGTGCCCCATTCCCGCGACGCCGCGATCAGCAGGCCCACCACCAGCAGCGACACCAGTGCAACCAGCCCGATATCGACCTTGTGCCCGATACGCTCATAGCTGCAGGCGCGGCATTGCGCCTCCTCCGCGGCGGTAGCGGCTTCGGCGGTAGCGGCCTGCCCGGCTGCGGGCTCAGCCAGTGCTGCAAACGGCATCAGTACTGCCAGCAGCGTCACCATGATCCAACGAAACAACGTCCTGTTCCTGCGTGCAGCGACATCCATGCGCTCTTCCTCGTCAGTGGTTCTACGTCGCGGGACGCAGTACGCGGCCGTCCCATACGTGGCCCACAGATCGTTCAGGCGGTTCGGCCATGCAGCGTCCGTGTTCCCGTTGGAGTATGACAAGCTCCCGATAGACGAAATCGCCGGAACACGAATCCCAGGCGACCGCGATCATAGCCCACTGCCCATCGACGCTGAAAACGGGCCGGGTCAGATAGGCGAAGTGGTCGTATGTCCGAGTCCGCCCATGCACCGTTGCCGCGCACCCCTGCTCCCGCAGCGCTCGAAGCTCTGCGCCGTCCATCCGCTGCGCACCGGCCAATGCGGCCACAGGCATTGGCGTGGGACGGCGATTGGCGGGAACCAGGTCCGCCTGCAGGCGCAACCGCAGCGCATGGATGTCCGGCGGCCACCGGTCGTCCAGCGGCAGGACCGATCGTCCACCTCCTGGCAGGTGGAGGCACTGCTGCCCGGCCAGCAATAGGGCAAGGTCTGCTCCATCACGTAGATGTCCTCCCCCACCGCGTCGGTCAACTGCGGCTGCTCCTGCGGGCGCCATTGATCGACGCGCGTGGACGGCGTCTGCGGTGCGGTGGGCACCGCGCTCAGCGAGGTTGGCAGAACTGGCGTTGGCTGCGGCAATGCGGGTGGAAGGGGAAATGGCGGCCTCTGCCGGATCGCCAGCGCCATCGCCTCCGCCTGCATCTGCGCTGTTCCCAGGTTGACCGGTGGCGGACCGCTCTCCTGCTGCCACCTCGGGCGCAGGCTGCAGATTCCGGCCATGAGAGCCAAAGCCGACAGCGCCGCCGCCAGCGATGCAATGCGTCGCCAGGCGATCCGTTGTTGGCAGTCGCGGTCTGGCTTGAACGAGGTAACTGTCATCACGACTCCGCCAACGCGGGCCACAGGCCGTGTCCAAAGCTCATATGGCGGACAGGCTCCACTCGAATGCGCTCCCATCCGCCCTTCCTGCGGTGCAGAAGGTAGAGGTCGCGCATCGCCATTCCTCCACTGCACAGATCCGAGGCGATCGATGCCATTGCCCAGTTCCCGTCCAGGCTGAACACAGGACGCTGCAGATAGACAACGCCCAGATCCGGATTGCCCGGTCCGCCCATGCATCCCTCGATACCGCGCGCGCGTCGTTGCTGAAGCTCGTCCCACGTCATCCGCTGCGCCCGCACGTGTGCAAGCTCAAACGCGAGGTCGGGTACCCGCACAGCCCGACGGTTCACAACCTGCAGCATCGACTCCAGCTGCTGCTGCAGTTGAAAGGACGCCGCGCTGTCATCATCGCGCCACTCGAAGACGCTGTGACGAACCTGGCAGACAGGGGCGGGATCTCCTTCACCGCAGGTAGGCGCAGTCCATTCCATCACGGCAAATGGCATGTCGGGCTCCGAGCCGCGCGGCTCGAAGTGTGCTGGCTCGACGTCGTCCAGCGGCACCGCCGCGGTCGCGAACCCACTGTTACCGGTCAGCATCGGGAAGGAGACTGCCTTGATTGGAGTCGGTGGTAGGGGCGGACTTCCTGGTGGTGTCGGTCGCAGGTCGATGAGCTCTGCCATCACTTCGGCCTGCATCTGTGCAGTTCCCAGGTTGATCGGCGGCGGGCCGGTGTCCTGCCGCCACTGCGGACGCACGCTGGCCATCAGCGCTGCGCCAGCAGTCACGAACAGGACGACCGCTGTCGTCAGGATGCGCTTCCGTGCAATGCGCTGTCGCATGAAGTTCCTGGAAGAGATGACGCAGGTTGGGATATCGGCCGGTAACCTGGCGCTACAGCGCTTGAATGACCTGCAGCAGATGGCTCGCACCCGGCACAAGTTCCTGCGCAAGCCAACCCAGCACAGCAAAGAACAGCAGCAGGCCGAGCAGCAGCCAGATCGTGTGCGTCACGCATACCCGCCACCATCCCTGCACCTGCATGCCCTGCATGCGCCGGTACAAGCCACCGGCAATGGCCGCGTCCACCAGCAGTTCGGCCATCAGTACCGGCGCCGACCACACCACCCACACGCTGGCCAGCAGGACGGCGGCCACCAGCGCGACGATGCCGAGGAGGGCCAGCAACGGCAGGCCCGCTTCGTCTTCAGCCAGCCCGGCCAGCGGCACTTCGCTCACCTCGACCTCGCTCGGCGGTGCCGACTCATTCCACGAGGCAGACGCACCGCCACCGCCGGAACGGCCACCGACGCTGCTCCACGGTGATTCGGCGACGCCGCCGTGTGCCGATGGGCTGCCTCCACCCACCTCCGACGACAGGCCATCCAGCACGTCGTCCCAGCGCCAACGGATCCAGATCCACATCAGCAGCAGGAACACGCCGTAGGCCTGCAGTACCGCCATCGGGTAGCGCAACAGCATTGCGTCGACGCCAGCCAGTCGCAGCAGATGCGAGGCAAGGAACCCGGCGGCTCCAGTCAACGCAACGATCAAGGCCATCTGCAGACGGGGCCAGCCACGTTGCTGCAGGTGCCGCCGCGCACGCACGACTTCACCGCCACGGCTCCTGGGCAGCTTCAATGCACTGATGGAAAAATGGCGCGAGTTCTTCATGCCGCCACCCGTAGACGGGAGGCATCGCGGCCAGGGACCTCAGAAACCTGATACTGCATGCGGACATCCTTGCCGGGCACGCGTAGGCGGTGGTGGACGGATTCTAGCGCGATGGGGCCGTGGGTCCATCTGCCACGGGCCGGACTGGCGCCGGCCTTGTACCCGCGCGCCGGCGGCTGGATTATGATTTTCCACCAGAAGAACTATGCGCCACGGCATGCAGGCCTCCCAGTTCACCCGCGCCACCGCGCTCGTGATGTTCGTTCCAATGATTGGCCTCGCCGCTTGGGGTTCGTGGTTTGGTAGCCGCTGCTTCAGCGATGGCTGCCTCGGCGTCCTGGTGGCCTGGCTTGCCGCCGTGGTCACCTTTGCGGTGCAGGCGTTGCTGGTGCTCCCGGCGAATGCCTGGGCCCTCAAGCGGCAGGGAGCGCCCGCCTCCCGCAGCTACCTTCGTTGGTTGGGCGCGTCGGCCGTCGCAGCCTTCCTGCCCATCGTGCTCGGCTGGGGTTACCTGGTGATCTTCAGATGACCTGCCGCGCGTCTCCCGCACACGAATAGCCGGATCAGGGCGGCGCGGTCGCCTTCAGCAACTGCGCTGCGACCTGGTCGAACGGGGCGATGTCCTGCAGTGCGCGGCACATCGCCACGGCGCCTTCCACGCTGGCGATCACCAGGCTGGCCAGTCCATCCGCCGCCGCAGGATCGTGGCCGTCGGCAATGAAGGCTGCGGCGAGATGCCCCTGCCAGCGCGCGAACACTTCGGCAGCGGCAACACGTGGCTGGCTGGGCACGGCTTCCACCGGCTCTTCCACTGCCGCGGCCAGGACCGGACAGCCCGCGCGGAACCCGGAGCGCAGCAGGCGCTCGCGCCACATTGCCAGGAACTGCCGCAGGCCCAGCACGGCCCCGCCCTTCAACAGCTCGACGAGAAGCGCCTCCACCTTGTCGCCGGCCATGTAGGTGGCGCGCGCCAGCAGTTCCTGCTTGCCGCCCGGGAAGTGGTGGTAGGTGGAGCCCAGCGGCGCCTCGGCCAGCTTGGTCACCTCACGGATGCTGGTGGCATTGAGGCCTACCCGCGCCAGCATCTGTGCTGCGGCATCAATCACCCGTTGCGGGGCATCAGAGGGTCGTGGGCTCACGGTGATCGCCTTGCTAAGACAGTCGTCATAGATTAGCGTACCGGCCGTTCTATAACAGTCGTCATAGCCATGAATCTCTGGTTCCGCCTGCTCCACCTGCTGCTGTGCAGCCTGTTCCGGCCCAAGCTGGAGGCCCCGTTCGGGGTGTCTCGCCTGCAGTTCCGGGTGCTGCCCAACGATCTGGACAGCAACCTGCACATGACCAACGGCCGCTACTGGAACATCTTCGACCTGGGCCGGCTGGACCTGATCCTGCGCATGGGCCTGGGCCGGGTGGCGCTGCGCGAGAAGTGGGCACCGATCGTCGGCGCAGGCACCATCCAGTTCCGTCGCGAGCTGAAGCCGTTCCAGCGCTTCACCCTGGAAACGCGCCTGGTGGGCTGGGTCGGTTCGCGCGGCATCATGGAGCAGCGCGTACTGATCGGCGCTGAGCAGAAGATCGCCACGCGCGCGCTGCTGGTCACCGGCATCTACGACCGCCGCTCACGCCAGTTCCTGGGCATGCCAAAGATGATGGAAGCGATCGGCGTGGTCGCCCCGCCCTCGCCGCCACTCAGCGCGGCCGCCGAGGCGTTGCTGGCGGCCGATGCCGCGTTGAAGCAGGACCACGCCTGAAGCGCGTCACCCGACCTTCGGCATGTTCTTTGTCACGCAATGGATGCCACCTCCGCCGCCCGCAATCGCGTCGATGTCCACCGGCTCGATCTCCCGGCTGGGGTACAGATCCTCCAGCAGTTCACGGCAGTAGCCATCGGCAGCGTCGTCGCCAAACTGCGGCGCGACCACCGCACCATTGATCGGCAGGTAGTTGACGTAGCCCATCGCCAGGTCGTCGTTGTCGCGGGTATGCACGTTGTCGCGCCCGTCCAGCGGTGGCGGCAACGTGTGCACCTGCAGGCGACGACCATCGGCATCGGTGGCCTCGCGCAGGATCTGTAGATGTTCGCGGGTCAGGTCGTGATCGTAGGACTCCGGATCATTGTCCAGGTTGGCGATCACTACGCCGGGGCGCACGAAGCGTGCGTAGAAATCCACGTGCGCATCGGTGATGTCCTCGCCGGCAATACCGGGCAGCCAGATCACCTTGCGCAGGCCAAGGTGATGCTTCAGCTCGGCCTCGATATCCGCGCGCGACCAGTCGGGATTGCGGTTGCGGTTCACCCAGCAGCTCTCGGTGAGGATGGCGGTGCCATGACCGTCGACTTCGATGCCACCACCCTCGCCCACCAGATCGCTTTCCAGCAGCGTGGCACCGGTCACCTGCGCCAGCCACGGCGCCACCGCGCCATCGTTGCGTGCGCTCTGCTTGCCACCCCAGCCGTTGAAGTTGAAATCAACCAGGCCCAGCCCGCCCTTGCCATCGGTGACGAAACAACCGCCGTAGTCGCGCACCCAGATGTCATCCAGCGGCACCTCGAGGAACTCGATGTTGTCGCGGCCGCAGCGATCCTGCGCCAGCTTCCGCTGCGCCGGGCGGCACAGCACGCTGACCGGCTGGTAGCGGGCGATGGTGCGGGCCAGGCGGGCGACGGCGGTGTTCACCGCGTCGGCCTGCGCACCCCAGACCCGCGGTTGCGCAGCAAAGGCCAGGAAGACGCGCTCCTGGGGGCCATGCTCGTCGGGCATCCGCCAGATACCCGCGCCCGGCCCCGCCGCAGCCACGCGAGCCGGCAACCCCGCCAGACCGAGGGCGGCCAGGCCGCCAAGACCGGCGGCGCCCGCCAGCTGGGTGAGGAAGTGACGACGGCTGCTCATGACGGGCTCCAGGGCCGGTGTGGGATGGAAGCTATGCTGCGCTTGCCCATCCATAAGAACAAACGATAGCTTCAGCCATCAATTGAACAGTTTTACTTACCTGAAATGCTCAAGCATTGGCCACCGCTGAACGCGTTGCGTGGTTTCGAGGCCGCCGCCCGCCTGGGTAGTTTCCACAGGGCAGCCGAGGAACTGCATCTGACCCAGTCGGCCATCAGCCAGCAGATCCGGGGCCTGGAAGCCTCGCTGCAGCAGCCGTTGTTCTTCCGGCAGGGCCGCAGCGTCACCCTCACCGACGCCGGCATCGACCTGCTGGAAACCACCCAGTCCCTGCTGCGGCAGCTGGCCAGTGGCATCCGCCGGCTCGATCAGTACCGCAAGCCGAATCAACTGATCGTCAACACCAGCCCGGCCTTTGCGCGCCATTGGCTGGTGCCACGCCTGGCCGGGTTCCATCGCCTGCATCCCGACGCCGACCTGTGGCTGCTGACCAGCGAGGACGCGCCGGACATGACCACGCAGACGCTGGACGTGGCGGTACGCGACGACCTGGACTCACAGGCCCAGTGCCAGCATCGCGTGCTGCTGCAGGATCGCCTCTTTCCGGCCTGCCATCCCGACCTGCTGGCCACGCCCGTGCATGAACGCCTGACCCTGCATGGCGAGCGCGAAATGGATTGGAGCCAGTGGCAGGTACAGGGGGGCGCCGATGTTGGCCAGCGCCGCGAAGGCATGAACTTCTCCGAGCCCGGGCAGCTGCTGGATGCAGCCTGCCAAGGGCTGGGCATCGCCCTGGTCAGCGAGTTGTTGGCGGCTCGCGCCTGCGATCAAGGCCTGCTGCTACCGCTGGATGAGGCGCGCGTGCGCGGCCCGCGCTGGAGCTGGCTGGTGCACCAGGACAGCGCGGCCGATCCGCTGGTGATCAGTTTCTGCGAGTGGCTGCTGGCGAGTCTGCCCGCGGGAGCTACTTCTGCTGCAGCGCGCGCTTGACCGCCGCTTCGGCCAACGGCGCCATCACCGCATAGCCCTTCGCGGTGGGATGCACGCCGTCCTCGGCCAGCTGCGGATCGAGGCCACCAGCCGCATTGGCCATCGGCGTGTAGTAGTCCAGATAGACCAGCTGCTTCGCCTCGGCATAGCGCTTCAACGCCTTATTCAATGCGCGCACCTTCGGCGCAGGCGTGATGCCCGGCATCCACGGGTACTCACTCACCGGCAGCACGGAGGCCAGCACCACGGCGATGCCATGTGCACGGGCCAGCTCCATCATCGCGTGCAGGTTGTCTTCGATCATCCCCTGCGTGGATGGGCCGGTATTGCCGGCGATGTCGTTGGTGCCGGCCAGGATCACCACCACCTGCGGCTTGAGCGCCAGCGCGTCCTGGGAAAACCGCACCAGCATCTGTGCCGTAGTCTGGCCGCTGATGCCACGATTGAGCCACCCCTTGCCGGGGAAGAATCCAGCGCTGCCATCCTTGCCCCAGCCTTCGGTGATGGAATCGCCGAAGAACACTACGCGTGGCTGCCCGGGTACTGCGGCAGGCAACCGTGCGTTGGCGTCGCGATAGTGCTGCAGCTGCGGCCAGTCGGCCAAGCGCTGCTGCATGAAACGAACCTCGTCGGGGCGCAACTGCTCGACAGGCGTCAGCAGCAGTGGATTGACTGCGACAGTTTCTGCGGCACCCAGCGGAGAAACCAACGCAAGGCCCAGCGTCACGACAGTCACGGCGGCAAGCTCAACAGGTCCACGCATGCGGGTACTCCTGAAATCAACTTCAGCAGTCTAGCGCCCTGTGCTGCGCTCAGCGTGCAGCCGTACGCGCCGCCACACCCGTGACCTTTGCCGGCATCCACATGCCCGGCGTCCAGCCGCTGGCGGCCAGGATCGCTTTCGGGTTGTCCTGCTGTATCAGCGCTCGCACCGCGTCACGCTTGTCCTTGGCCTGCAGGTAATAGGCCTTGGCGATGCGATAACCCACCCAGTACCCCAGGTCGTAAGGCTCCTGCGAGCCCGGCTTGTAGTTGTACAGCCATGGCGACAGATCGGTGCTGTCCAGATCCAGCGCGAACGCGCTTTCGATATGTACTTCGCGGCCACGGGTCCAAGCCGCGTGGCGCCCGTTGCCCACGTTGCCGGAAATCAACTCGGCGATGAACTCGGCGATGCCCTCCCCCAGCGAAATACGCAGCACCGTCGCCTGCGGGTCACCCGGCTCGAAGTCGGTCAGGCCGGTCTGCTGGATGTGCACGTATTCGTGTGCGATCACGTGCACGAAGCGGTCCTGCACATTGGGATGCATGAAGTCGGCCGCGCACAACGCTTCCAGGCCGATGATCACCCCGCTCTTCGACGTCAGCCCTACAGGACGGCCGCGGCCCACCACGATGGTCACTGGCGGGAACCGGGTCTGCGGGTAGATCGCCTGCAGGTTGGCGAACACCTGTACCAGCCGTTGCTTGACCGCCGGCAGCTCGGCCAGGCAGTTCCGCCCCTGCGCATACAGCTCCGGCTGGCTGGCGATGGACTCGGCAATCCGCTCCGGAGTGACCCGGCGTGCCTTGGCCAACTCGGCCAGGCCGGCCGAACCCTCCGCCATGTATCCACGCAGCTGCGCAACGCTCGGCTTGCCGCCAGCGCTGTCATAGAGTGCATAGAAACGACTGGCATCCTCGGTGAGGATCTGCGGCCCTGCCGGTACCGCTGCGGTGGCCGCGCCCATCGCCCCGGCACAGGCCAGGGCTAACAGGCCGCGCAGGTTAATGAACATCGCTCCGTCCTTGGTGGAGTGCATGCGAAGCGCGCAATCTATCACTCCGCCCGGCCCACTGCAGCAGGCGGATGCGGGCGCCCCGGCGCTGTGCCAGACTCGCTTCGGCACCTGCCATGGAAGATGGAGCACCGCACGATGATGATCGTTCCCGCGTACTGGGCCGAAGCCCGCCTGCAGGCCCGTTTCCGTGGCCGGCCGGTGGTGGTGCGCCGCTTTGGCTGGTCCGACGAAGGCCCAGCCCAAGCCCAGGGTCACGCCGACCGCCGTGCCAACGAAGCACTCAATGCCATTCTTGCCGGGCAGGTGCTGCCGCGTCGCGAAGTGCGCAGCAACTACGGCGTGGAAGGCGTTCCGATCCGCGAGCAGATCGTGCAGCGCGACGGTGACGTCATCATCACCCGCAACAGCTACGGTGCGCTCTGCCTCAATACCCCTGACGTGCTGTTCGCCGACATCGACCATGCGCAGCCGCCGGCAGGTTGCGTGCTGCCTGCAATCATCGCGGCAGTGCTGCTGTTCGCCGGCGCCATCATCGGCACCCTGCTCTGGCACTGGCTGGTGGGACTGGTACTGGGGGTGGCGGCGGTGTTGCTGGTCAACACGGCGATGCTGATGCAGCGCAAGCGGCGCCTGGCCGCGGCCGGTGGCGCCCAAGGTGTAGCGCTGCAGCGGGTCGCGACCTTCAGCGAACAGCATCCGGACTGGCATCTGCGCGCGTACCGCACGCCGGCCGGACTACGCGTGCTGGCCATGCATACCACGTTCTCCCCCGAGGACGAGCAGCTGCAGGCCTTCTTCAAGGCACTGGGCACCGACGCCCTCTACGCGCGCATGTGCCGGCTGCAGCATTGCTTCCGTGCGCGACTGACACCGAAGCCGTGGCGCGTCGGCCTGAAGTACCGCATCCGCCCACCGGTGGCCGCGTGGTCAGCCGAACAGGCCAACAACCCGGACCGCCTGGCCTGGATTGCCGAATACGAGAAGAAGAGCGCTGGCTTTGCCGCCTGCGCCTATCTGCGAAGTTTCGGTGATACCACGCGCATCCATGCGAAGGCCGAGCACGTGCGCGAACTGCACGACCGGTTGGCGCACGCGCAGGACCGCCTGCCGCTGGCGTGAGCGCAGCAGGCGCTCAATCAGCGCCCTGCACGAACGGCTGCCCTGCCAGGGTAGTGCCCAGCCGCACCGCGACCTGCTGTCCGCCCTTCTCGAAAGTCGTCGCACACTGCTTCCCACCCTTCTGGCATCCGACTTCCGGAAAGCCTTCCAGCGACTCCGGCGCGCCCTCCACCGGCTTCACCTGCCAACCGGCCGCGTCCAGCAGGCGCTTGGCCTTGGCGTAAGGCATGCCGGCGATGATCCCCAGCTGCGCCAGTTCGGCGGGCAGCGACTGAGCACCCGCAGTTGAGACCAGGAACAACGACAACGTTGCAGCAAGAAGGATGGCTTTCATTGCACCGACCCGGGACGGACTTACAGGTTCAGCCTAGACCATTTGCATGGCATGCGAATGTGCCGGTAACACGTCGTTACCGAGTCTCCACAGTTGATTGCAGAGCACTTGCTGCTGTTTGCAGGCGAACGGGCAGCCGAACGTGGGCTCTGCTTTACAGGATGCAGGAAGGCCACCCGGAGGTGGCCTTCCTGTTCCCTTACTTGGCGTTCTTCACATAGGTATCGAACCAGTTCAGCATTTCCGCTACCAGCTGCTCGTTCGACTCCAGCGCGGTGTACCAGTGCGGCTCGTTCGGCAGCATCACCAGGCGAGTGGTACCACCGTTGCCGCGGATCGCCTGGTACAGCTTGCGCGACTGGAACGGCTCGGTGCCCGGATTCGCATCGTCTTCGCCGTGGACCAGCAGCAGCGGCAGCTTGATCTTGTCGGCATAGAAGAACGGCGAGGCCTTCAGGTACACGTCCTGCGCCTGCCAGACCGATCGGCGTTCGTTCTGGAAGCCGAACGGGGTGAAGGTCTTGTTGTACGAGCCACTGGTCGCCACGCCGGCCTTGAACAGGTTGGTGTGGGCGATCAGGTTGGCGGTCATCAGGCCACCGTGGCTGTGGCCGGTCACGCCGATGCGGTTGCGGTCGACCACGCCCATGTCCACGGCCTTGTCCACCGCAGCCTTGGCATCGGCTTCCAGCTGCTCCAGGTAGGTGTCGTAGGCGTTCTTCGGGTCGCCCACGATCGGGAACGAGGCGTTGTCGATGATCGCGTAGCCGGCCAGCAGCATCAGGCGGTACGGCTGCAGGCGGGTGAAGGTCTGCTGCGAACCCGATACCTGGCCCGCCTGTGCGGCGTTGGCGAAGTCGGCCGGGTAGGCGTACAGGATCGCCGGCACACGCTGGCCTTCCTTGTAGCCCGGCGGCGTGTACAGGGTGAACGACAGGTCCACGCCATCGGCCCGCTTGTAGGTCACCAGCTGCTTCTTGATCTGGCGCACTTCCGGGGTCGGGTCGACCAGCTTGGTCAGCGCGGTGGCGGTGGACGCGAACTGCGCCTCGCCGGCCTTCGCGTCGGCCACCGCCTCACCCTGCTGGCGGATGAAGGCGTTCGGCGGATCGATCACCGACTGGTGCCAGGTCAGGTAGCGCCCCGGCGTGCTGCTGAAACCGAGGAACTGTTCGTAGGCGTCGGCACTGCTGCGGAACAGGCGCTCGCTCTTCAGCGTGCCCAGGTCAAGGCGGTCCAGGAACGGACGATCGCCCTGCGGCGACGCGCCACGGCCGCTGAGGAACACATGGTTGCCCTCACGGCGCACGACCTGGGCGCCATTCGGCAGGCGGGTGAACACCAGATTGCCGGGGTTGGCGTACAGCTCGTCGCTGGACATGTCCCACAGCAGGCGCCCTTCCTTCTTCGGCTGATCCACATCGACGACGCGGGTCTGCATCCAGTGGCGGTTCTCGTCGTTCTCGTACTGGAACGCCACGGCCGGATCGGCGGTCCACGCAAAACCTTCGAAGCGCTGCGTGGTGCGGGTGATCTCGGTCGGTTTGCCGTTGAAAGGTGCCTTCAGCATCAGCACGCGATCGCGATGCGGCACGTTGACTTTCCAGTCGCCCTTGTCCAGCGCTTCGGCATAGACCAAGGTGGCCGGATCGGTGGCACGCCAGTCGAAACCACGCGGGCCTTCCGGCACGCCGTGCACCGGCACGCGGTCGGCCAGCGGCAGGCTGGCGATCGGCGTGGACTTGCCGCTGGCGATATCCAGCACGGCCACGTCGTTGGCGAAGCGCTGGTAGGTCACCGCATGCGAGTACGGTGCCTTGATCGACTCGGTCAGCACATGCACGCCATCGGGCGCGGCGCTGACGTCGTTGAACAGCGCCGGCTGCCCGACCGGACGCACGCTGCCGGCGGCGGTGTCGACCACGGCCAACTGCGAGGCACCGTAGTAGGCGAACAGCTTCTCGTCATGCACGCTGGTCAGCGTATCGCGCGCCTCATAGGTGCTGCTCTCGCCGCTGCTGCCCAGCGACTCCTGCGCATCCGGGCCGGTCGGCACACCGCCATTGGACGGCGCCGGGCCCTGGTTGGCCGGCACCAGCTTCACCAGCAGGTTCTGGCTGCCACCCAGCCACTGCACGGTGTTGCCAAAGATCGGGTTCAGCTGCACGTTCGGGATCTGCTTCACCTGCCCGGTGGCGGCATCGCCCACCCACAGCTGCACGCTGGTATCGACCGCATTCTGGAACGCGAAGTGGCTACCATCGGCCGACCACAGCGCGCCGGTGGCGCAGCCCTGCGGCAGGTTGACCTTGGTCTCCTTGCCGCTGCCGATATCGACCAGGGTGAAGTCAGCCACGCAGGCCGGAATGCCGTAGCCACCGGGGGTGTCATGGCGGCTGCGGTTCTTCGGCTCCAGGCGCACACCGGCCAGCTTCAGGTACGGCTGGGCAACGCGGCTGATCGACGGGTAGGTCTGCGCGGTGGTCAGCAACAGGCGCTGGCCGCCCGGGGCCACGTTCGGCGCCGGCGGCGGCGGCGCCTTCAGCACCTTGAGCAGGCGTTCCGGCGGCTTTGCGTAATCGGCAAGCGCCGGGCCAGTGGCCAGCAGGCCGAAGGTGGCAACGGCAACGGCCGCCGCCAGAGAGGTACGACGGATGAGCATCCTTATCCCCTGGGGTGTGAATGGGAGCCCGGAAACGGGCAAGGGCCCGAATCTAGCACCGCAGGGGTTGTCGTGAATGGGCCGGAAGGGCTAGTGGCCGGATGGGGCAAAAGCGCTGCCGCTGGTGGGGCAGCACCTGCCGGGCAGGGCCCGGCGCTACTGTTGGGCGTGCAGGTCCCAAGTGGCCAGATAATCCGGGTCGATCACGATCATGCCACTGTTGCTCATCCGGTACTCGCCCGGCTGGGCCGGCAGGTACTGGTCGAGCATCGGCGGCAGGTAACGCTCGTGGCCATCATTCTCATCGGCCAGCACCACGCCTTCATCGGCGCTGATGCGCAGTACCGTTCCTGCGTACTGCTCCAGCCCCTGCACCTGGCCGTCGCCGCCGTAGCGGGTTACCCCGACAAGCACCAGCTTGCCGATCATTTCTTCGACCTTGGCGTCGTCCAGGGCCGGCAGCATTCTTTCGTATTGGTCGCTCATCAGTGCACCTCCAAAGCCTGCAGGATCATCATGGACACGCCAGCCTCCGCGCTGCGACCGCCGTCGGCGACGCAGAGAGCAATCTGGCGTGCATATGTGTGTGTTGCAGGGCCGGCACGAGAATGCCGGATCCGCGTCGGGTGAACGGTGGCAGGTACTGCGGGTGGCGGCCATCCGTGCCGGCAGAGTGGCCGTATCAGACCAGGATCAACACCACGCGTTGCATTGCATGCGGGATAAAGCGTGACAGCTGCGCAGTTGTTGCATGACGGCCTCCTGTTGAAGGTCACACGCGAGGTTGAAGCTCCACGGACCTGATGCTGACATCGCGCGCGGCAGGGTCAAGTGAAGAATGCGCACCCGTTCACCTTTTGTATCGTATCGGGGGCCTCGCTTGCGCTTAACCTCTGCTTCACCCAGCGCCCCCTAGGGTCAGCCTTCATCTGCAAGGAACGCTCATGCCCCGGTACGCATTCATACGACCGTGGACGCTCGCACTGACGGTGACCACGCTCAGCGCCTGCGCACATGCCGCCGACCGCATGCCGACTTCTCAAGGAACCGACACCATGGCCCCATCCGTATCCGAGACCACTTCGCCCTCCCCGCTCAATGCCGAGCAACTGTTGTCGCGCCTTCTGGACCTGATCAAGGCAACGACGTCCACGCGCGAACTGACCGCCGAACGCCTGTCCGCCGCAATGCAGGCACCGGCGCAGACCTTCGGGCCCGGCCACTTCGGCTATGGCGGCACGCTGACGCCGGAATGGGGCTATGGCCTGGAAGTGAAGCAGGATGGTGCAGCCGGCACGCGATTGGACCTGAACTTCATCGATACCAGCAGCGACCGCAAGGCGTCGGCTGCGGCGATCTGCCAGGTCGACTTCAACCACTTCGCCTCGGCACTGGATGCCGCCGGCTTCAAGCGCGAGACGGTGCGCGGCGAACACGGCCGGGTGATCTACGACCGCTTCGATCGACCGCAGCTGAGCATCAAGGTCGACACGATGCCCGAGAACCCCCACGCCCTCGGCGACGCCACGCATGCCTGCGTGCGTCTTGTCACCGTGCAGTAAGGGGAGCCATCAATGACGACCCTTTCCGCAGAAACGGAACGCCTGCTGGGCGAATTCGCCGGCAAGACCGACGTCACCAGCGACCAGGTCGACAACCTGCGCAGCGTCATCGCGGGTTCGCCTGTACTGGCAAAGCAGGTGGACGCAGCCATCGCGGCAGGCTACCTGGAACGCTTCGAACTGCTTCCCGCTGCAAGCAATGCCGGGGGCACCTACGAGACGGGCACGAAATCCATAAACCTGCCCGCCAGCAGCCTGTCGACCCCTGCGGCGCCGGACAGGTTCGACGCGGCCGAGGTTGCCTTTGTGCTCGGACACGAGATCCAGCACGGCTTCAACGATGCAGATGTCGAGCGTGCCTACGTGCAGTTCGATGCCGACGTGGAGCAGATCGCAGGCCGTACCACGAGCCATGATTACACCGAGGCGATCGGCACCCTGCTCGCGGCCAACCGCCGCGATGAGGCCTCTTCGAACATCGCAGGCTGGAATGCGCTGGTCAGCCAGGTACGCGCCAACGACCCGGACGCTACCCTGCGCGACCTGTATGAAGCCAGCCCCCGCTCAACAGACGTCATACAGTCGCGACCCGGCCCGCCGATCACCTATGCACCGCACCCGGAGCTGACCCTCAATGCGGACCTGACCATCTCCCCCACCGCAGCCAACATCGAGGGAATGGCCAAGCACTATTACGATCAGGGCGTCAGCACCGGCCTGGGCCATCATGGGAATTCGGACTACCAGAATTTCTACGGCGTCCAGGCGATCGAACTGGTCAGCGGATACGAGGCCGCGAATCCGGCGCCCGACGGTGTGAGCCGGATGGAAGTGAACATGAAGAAGCTGGGGCTGGACGAGCGCCTGCTGGAGCAGAACGGGCTCAACCTCGGCGAGGGCTCGCCCCTACGCCAGCCCTACTTCGATACCAGCACCTCGCCGTCGACGCTGCACTACTTCGACCACACCGAGGGCACACACGTCCATGTGCCCATCACCGCACAGCATGCGGCAGCGGGCGCTGGCGTGCAGATGCCGCTCATGGATGGTCGCGACCGTTCGCTGCACGAGCAGATCCGCGGCAAGGTAGCGGAGCTGGATGCTGCCAATGGACGCAGTTTCGATGCCTCCAGCGAACGCTTGAGCGCCAGCCTGCTGGTGCTGGCCCGCGAAAACGGGCTGGACCGGGTCGACCATGTGGTGCTCAGCCGCCAGACCGATGGTGCATGCGCCGCGCAGAACATCTTCGTGGTGAAGGGGCCGCTGGACGATCCGGCCTCGCTGCGCGCGTCATCGCCCACCGCCGAGGCCGCGCAACGCCCGGTGCAGGACAGCCTGGATACGCTTGCCGTGGTCAACCAGCGACAGGCCGAGCAGGCCTCGCAGGAACAGACCCGCACCCAGGTGCAGGAACAGCAGCGCAGCGCGTTGTCGCACTGAGGGCAGATGGCAGGGAGCCGCCGCGGCGTTGCCCGGCGCTCCCGTCCCGGCAGCACGCTAGAATGCGTCCATGCGCACCGTACACGCCCTCCGCTACATCACCCCGTTACGGGAAGGTGGCTCCCTGCCCGCCGTGGTCGAGACCGACGACGATGGCATGGCCGTGCTCAAGTTCCGTGGCGCCGGCCAGGGCCCGAAGGCGCTGATCGCCGAGCTGATCGCCGGCGAAATGGCGCGCACGCTGGGTCTGCCGATTCCAGAAATCCTGTTCGTGGAGCTGGACCGCGAGTTCGCCCGCACCGAACCGGACCCGGAGATCCAGGAGCTGATCCGCGCCAGCGAGGGCCTGAACCTGGGCCTGGACTATCTGCCCGGCGCGATCAACTACGACCCGGCAGCGATGCCGGTGGATGCCGACCTTGCCTCGCGCATCGTCTGGTTCGATGCGTTCACCAGCAATGTCGATCGCACCACGCGCAATCCCAACCTGATGGTCTGGCACCGCAAGCTGTACCTGATCGACCACGGTGCGGCGATGTACTTCCATCACGACTGGGCCAACGCCGGCGATGCCTGCGAAAAGCCCTTCGTGCTGATCCGCGACCATGTGCTGCTGTCGTTCGCCAACCGCATCGCCGAGGTCGATGCCGAGCTGGCTGCACGCCTGACCGATGCCGAGATCGAGCGCATCGTCGGCCTGGTGCCGGACAGCTGGCTGGTGGGCGAGCCGGCGTTCGACAGCCCGCAGACCTATCGGCAGGGCTACATCGACTATCTCAAGCACCGCCTGAAAGTGCGTGCGGTATTCGTGCAGGAGGCCATCCGTGTCCACGCTGCACACGTATGACTATGCGGTCATCCGCGTGGTACCGCGGGTGGAACGCGAAGAGTTCATCAATGTCGGGGTGATCGTGTCCTGTCCCGGTGCACGGCACTTGGAAGCAGCCATCGAGATCGATCCGGCACGCCTGCGCGCATTCGCGCCGGCGCTGGACCAGGAGGCATTGCAGCCGTGGCTGGATGCGATCGTGGCGATCTGCCGCGGTGACGCCACGGCCGGGCCGATTGCGCAGCTGCCGGCACGCGCGCGCTTCCATTTCCTCACCGCCAAGCGCAGCTCGGTTGTGCAGATGTCGAGCACGCATGTCGGTCGTACTGCCGATCCTGCAGGCGTGGTGGAGCATCTGATGACGAAGATGGTACGGGTGCCGGCACCGACCGGGTAACGTCGATCCGGCGTGCCCATCAGAACCGAATACGCCAGCTCAGTGCAGAGAAGCAGCTGCACGCATCCTGGACCAAGGATCCACCTACCGCATCCACGCTAGGGACTCTGCCGCAGCACCTCAACCGTTACGTCGAATGCTTCGATGCGCTTCCACTCGCTCCGCTGATGCGGCAGCGATTCAATGCCCATCCCGATCTGGTACCTCACCGTGTCTGCACCTTCGCGCCAGCTGTAGGGCCCGCCATTGCTCCAGCCACAGCAGGTGTAACGCAGCATCGGCATGCCGAATGTCGTGTGCAGATACGCTTCGACCTGCTCGGCACGGGCACCTGCAACACGGTAGTGGGCTTGCATCGGTTTGATGTAGGACGTGTCGTCCTGGCTGCAGCCTACGTATTCCAGGCCTGCAGGCTTCCGCCCCATCGCCTGCAGGAAATCCTGGCAGCGGGTGTCCGGTCGCGCCAGGCCGTCAGCACGTCCCTGCAGCTCCCACTCGGCCAGCGCCTGCGCAGGGGTTTGCTCCACGATCTCGCTGCCGCCGGACAACGCCGCCAGCAGCAGGAAGCCAACGGTAAGCTCCGGCAGCGGAAGAGACATCACAGGGCGATCCTTCGCAGACAGTGGCAGGAATGCTAACCGATGCCGCGCTATCGCCGCGCCATCGTCTGCTCGTTGAAACGTGCCACGCAGAAATCCAGGAAGCTGCGCAGCTTGGGCGTCAGCTGGCGATCACGCGGGTACAGCAGATTGATCCAGGTCGACACTGGCACGAACGCCGGCAGCACTTCCACCAGTTCACCACGCGCGAGTGCGGCGGCCAGCATCTCGTGCGGCTGCAGGATCAGCCCCAACCCACCCACCGCGGCGGTCAACAACGGCTCGGCCTGGTTGACCATGAAACGGCTGGACACGGGCACGGTCAGCACGCTGCCATCGGCATCGCGGAAACTCCAGCGTGTGCGGATGATCGAATGCGCGAAGCCCAGGCACTCGTGCCGGCTCAGGTCATTGGGATGGATGATGGCCGGGCGCGAAGCCAGATAGCTTGGCGACGCACACAGGACCAGCGGATACGGCCCCAGCCGTCGCGCCACCAGCCCGCTGTCGGCCAGGTCACCGGTACGGAACACCAGGTCGTACCCGTCTTCAACGATGTCCACCAGGCTGTTGGACAGGTTCAGATCGACCTGCACGTCCGGGTACTGCTGCATGTAGGCCACCACCGCCGGGCCCAGTGCGTGCACGCCGAAGGTGACCGGTGCGCTGATGCGCAGGCGTCCCATCGGCCGCCCACGCGCCACTTCTGCCAATTGCTCGGCGCCCTCCACTTCCTCCAGGATCACCTGCGCACGCGCCAGATAGGCCTGGCCGAAGTCGGTCAGGCTCTGCTTGCGCGTGGTGCGGTTGAGCAGGCGCACGCCCAGGTGCTGCTCCAGCGCCTGGATATGCTTGCCGACCAGCTGCGGCGACAGGTTCAGGGCCTCGGCGGCAGCGGCGAAGGAGCCGACCTCGGCGACTTTCGCGAAGGTCCGCAGGGGAGCGATCAGGTCCATTGCAAACAATTGTTTTTCAATGAAACGCCAGATTACCCATTATTCTGGATAGTGACCACGTGCATAGTAGCGGCCACTTCCCCGCCGGCCTGATCGCCGGTCCTTCCCCGGAGTTCCCCCATGAGCCAGGTTGTCCGCATCCACGAATATGGCAACGCCGATGTACTGCGCATCGACGACATCGACGTTCCCGCCCCCGCCGCCGACGAAATCCAGATCCGGGTAAAGGCGATCGGCCTGAACCGCGCCGAGGTGATGTTCCGCAACGGCGCCTACCTGCAGGAAGCGCAGTTCCCCAGCCGGCTGGGCTATGAAGCAGCCGGTGTGGTCGAAGCGCTCGGCAATGACGTGAACGGGTTCGCCATTGGCGATGCCGTCAGTGTGGTGCCACCGCTGGACATCGCGCGCTGGGGCACCTATGGCGAACTGGCCAATGTACCGGCGCGGCTGGTGGTGAAGCACCCACAGGCACTGGACTTCGAAACGGCCGCCGCGGTGTGGATGCAGTACGTGACTGCCTGGGGCGCACTGCTGGAGCAGGCGCATCTGGCGGCCGGCGATTTCGTCATCATCACCGCCGCCAGCAGCAGTGTCGGCCTGGCTGCGATCCAGATCGCCAATGCCGTGGGTGCCACCCCGATCGCGGTGACCCGCGGCCCGGGCAAGCGCCAGGCCCTGCTCGATGCCGGTGCCGCCCATGTCATCGCCACCCAGGAACAGGATCTGGCAGCCGAAGTGGCGCGCATCACCGGCGGCGCCGGTGCCCGCGTGGTGTTCGATCCGATCGGCGGCCCGCAGTTCAACGCGTTGACCGAAGCGATGGCGCGCGGTGGCATCCTGCTGGAGTACGGCGCGCTGAGCAGCGAACCGACCCCGTTCCCGCTGTTCAACGTTCTGGGCAAGTCGCTGACGCTGAAAGGCTACCTGTACTCGGAAATCGTCTCCGACGATGCCGTGCTGGCCCGTGCCAAGGCCTTCATCGTCGATGGCCTGGACAAGGGCTTGCTGGCACCGAAGATCGCCAGGGTGTTTCCGTTCGCGCAGATCCAGGACGCGCATCGTTATCTGGAATCGAACGAACAGATCGGCAAGGTGGTGGTGACGGTGTAACCCATCAGCAGACCGACGAGGTAGAGTCGACTGTCCAGTCGACTATCGCGCGAAGCGCGGGCTTTCCAGCGCGCGCGAGAAGTGCAGTCGACTGCAGAAGCACGCAGTCGTCTGGAATCGAGCGAACCCGCCAGTAAACCGACGAGGTAGAGTCGACTGTTAGTCGACTATCGCGCGAAGCGCGGGCTTTCCAGCGTGGGCGAGAAGAGCAGTCGACTGACAGTCGACTCTACCCAGTCGGTTCGGCCCAGTCGGCCGTAGAAGCGCGCAGTCGCGTGGAATCGCGCGAACCCTTCAGTAGACCGACGAGGTAGAGTTGGCCGTATCAGAATTCATCCTCGTGGACCGACTCCAGCTCGCTCAGCGGCCAGCGACACCACCCGTACGGATGGTCACCGATCTGCGCGGCAAGACCGGCTCGAACGGGATTTGACAGAATGTAGCAAGCGTGTCTGTGCAGCGACGCGTCACTGCGGATCGCATGATCGTGATAACCCGCCTGCCAGATTGCACCCTGGTTCCCTCGCCGCCGGTTGATCAGAAAACTGCTGCGCGCCTTGAAGCGCTGCACGCAGTAGCCCAGCGAATGGCCACGTAGTTGAGCCAGCCAGTGGATATGATCCGGCATGATGACCCAGGCAAGCGACGCAGTCAGGCCTTCCCGGTCCATCGATCCGAGGAGCTGCATGGCAAGATCGGCATTGGCAGGGCAATCGAAGACGCGATGGCGGTTCCGGCACACCATGGTGATGGCGTAGACGTTACCGACGATGGATCGCCGGCCGGCAAGCAGTTGGGGGCTGGGCATGAGCTTGAGAATGCTCGCTCGCATGGATTTCCGGCATCGGTTCCCTGCCAACGCCAGGATCAGGGATCCTCTCGATACAGCGTCCGGGAAGGTGGAGTCGCCTGGGTAGAGTCGACTGTTAGTCGACTATCGCGCGAAGCGCGGGTTTTCCAGCGTGGGAGAGAAGAGCAGTCGACTAACAGTCGACTCTACCCGGTCGGCTCTACCCGGTCGGCTCTATCCAGCCGGTTATACCCTGTCGGCTCTATCTGGGCAGCGCAAACGCCATCACGTAATCGCCCTTCGGGGTCTCCATGAAATGGTGGCCACCGGCCATGATCACCACGTACTGGCGGCCGCCCTGTTCGTACACCATCGGGTTGGCCTGGCCACCGGCCGGCAGCTTGGCGTGCCACAGTTCCTTGCCGGTCTTCAGATCAATCGCGCGCAGCAGATCATCGGTGGCGGCGGCGATGAAGATCAGGCCACTGGCGGTAATCACCGAACCGCCGTTGTTCGGCGTACCGATTTCAATCGGCAGGCCGGAGCGGATACCGAATGGACCATTGCCGCGCGCACTGCCAAACGGGCGATCCCACAGCAGCTTGCCGGTACGCAGGTCGATGGCGCGAATGCCGCCGTAGGGCGGCTGCTTGCACAGCAGGCCGGTGAACGGCAGCCGCCAGCCGGCATTGACCTGGATGCCATACGGCGTGCCCACCTGCGGATCACCTGCACCCTCGCCACCGCCCTTGTCGGCGCGGACCTTCTCGCGCGGCAGCCAGCCCAACCGGTCGGCTTCGGCACGCGGCACCAGCCGGTTGTAGTTGGGCATGTCGTTGTAGTTGGCCACGATCACGCCACGGCGCGTATCAATGGAGACGCTACCCCAGTCCGAGCCACCGTTGTAACCCGGGTACTCGATGGAGTGGCGGTCACTGCTGGGCGGCGTGTAGAAGCCTTCGTAATAGGCCTTGCGGAACTGGATGCGGCAGACCAGCTGGTCGATCGGGGTCAGCCCCCACATGTCGCGCTCGGTCAGGTCATGCTCGCGGCGCAGCGTGTGGTACAGCGAGAACAACTGCGTAGGTGAGCGCTGCTCGGGCTCGACACCGCCCACAGGCACCTCGCGTTCCTCCGCGGCACTCAGCAGCTGGCCGTTGCGGCGGTCGAGGATGTAGAGGTCGCCCTGCTTGGTCGGCAGCAGGATGGCCGGCACCTTGCCCGCCGCGGTCGGGTAGTCGATCAGGCTGGCCTGTGAACCCAGGTCGTAATCCCATACATCCTTGCGCACGGCCTGGAAGTGCCAGGCCGGTTTGCCGGTGGCCACGTCGATCGCCACCAGCGAGGTGGAATAGCGGTTCTGGTTTTCCGTGCGCGAGCCGCTCCAGTAATCGCCGGCGGAGTTGCCCAGCGGCAGGTAGACCAGGCCCAGCGCCTCATCACCGGTGGCCGTGGTCCACATGTTGGGCGTGCCGCGCGTATAGGTCTGTTCGCGTGGCGGCAGGCCGTTGCGCTCGGGCTGGTCCATGTCCCACGCCCAGCGCAGCTTGCCGGTGACCGCGTCGTAAGCCTGGATCACCCCCGACGGTGCATCGCGGCGCTGGCCGTCCAGCACCTGGTGGCCGGTGACGATCACGCCGCGCACGATCGCCGGTGGCGAGGTGATCGACACATAGCCCGGCGGCACCTCGCCCATGCCCAGGGTGATATCGATCTGGCCGTTGTTGCCGAAGTTGGCGCACGGGCGGCCGCTGTCCGCATCCACTGCGATGATGCGGCCATCCAGCGTGCCTTCAATGATGCGCGCCCAGCAGGCCGGACGGCTGCCCGGCGCGGCGCTGCGGGTGACCGTGGGCGGCGGCTCGGGCAGGGCCAGGTCGGCGGCGACATCGGCCAGCACCGCATCGGCGATGGTCGGCGCGTTGGGTTGTTCGTAGTAGCTCACGCCACGGCAGGCAGCTGTATAGGGAATCGAAGCGTCCTTGACCTTCGGATCGAACCGCCACAGTTCCTTGCCGCTGCTGGCGTCGAGTGCGATCAAGCGGTTGCGCGCGGTACACAGGTACAGGCGGTCGCCGATCTTCAGCGGCGTGGATTCCGCGCCCCAGCGCTTCTTCGGCAGGTCGCCGGTACGGAACTGCCAGGCCAGCTGCAGCGTGGCAACGTTGGCCGGCGTGATCTGCTGCAGGGGGGAATAGCGGGTGGCAGCATTGCTGCGGCCCCAGGCAGGCCAGTCACCGTCGGCAGGCTGGTCGGCGGGCTGGAGGCCGGTGGTATCACGCGTCGGGGCCAGGCCGGCACTGACCGCCCCTTCCGGGAACGGCTGGTGCCCGTCCACTTCGCCATGCGGCGCGAACGCCAGGCCGAACGCGGCGACGAACACCAGCATCAGCAGGCCAGCCACACTACGGGAAAGGCGCTTTGACACCGGTTCGCGCAGGGTCGGTGCCAGCAGCGCCACCACGATGCCCAGCGCCGTAACCAGGCCCAGGCGCGGCACCCAACGCCAGTAGTCGCTGCCCGACTCCCACCAGGTCCACAGCAGTGTGCCGACGAACACCAGCGCGTACAGCAGCGCGCCGCTGCGACGGTTGCCGAACAGCAGGATGCCGCTGGCCAGCAGGCCGAATCCTGCGATGGCGTAGTACGCCGAACCCCCAAGGCTGAGCAGCCATGCACCGAGACCGCCGATGACCAGGCCGAGCACCACCAGCAACAGCGACAGCACGGTGACGAGGGGATGGCGGGAGGCGCGGACGAGGACAGAAGCGGACTGCGGCGTGGCGGACATCGTCGATCTCCGGGGGCAGCATGCGCCCTTATCCCACCGCACATGTGAAGCGCGCGCGTATTTTCTGGGTGGACCTGACGGGGTGATCGTCGGCTGGGTGGTTGCCGACTGGGTGATCGTCGGCTGGGTGATCGTCGGCTGGGTGATCGTCGGCTGGGTGATCGTCGGCTGGGTGATCGTCGGCTGGGTAGAGTCGACTGTTAGTCGACTATCGCGCGCAGCGCGGGGTTTTCACGGCCGGTTCCACACCAGTAGACTAAAATTAGAATCTAACGCAGCGATCGGATGGTCCTGTCTCTTATTAAAATATGAAGCTTCCGAAGATCTACTCTGTGTAGATTTGGGTGGTCGCCGTATGATTAAAAAAGGGGGGGGGGGGGGGGGGGGGGGGGGTGTGGGGGCGGGTCGGGGGGGTGATGGGGCGTCTGAGCGGCGTTTGGCGGGGCGCCCGGCGTATGCAGCGCCGGGCGCAGAGCAGTCGACTAACAGTCGACTCTACCGCAGCGATCGGATGGTCCGCAGCGATCGGATGGTCCGCAGCGATCAGATAGTCCGCAGCGATCGGAGAATCCACCACGACCGGAAGATCCGCAGAAATGACGACGCCGGCACAGGGCCGGCGTCGTCGGGTACGTCTCATCGCGGCGGGATCACTCCTGCGCGGCGTCCTCGCTGCTGGCCGCAGCCGGTGCGCCTTCGGCCGCGGCCGGGGCAGCAGTCGCCACCTCGTCCTCGTCCTCTTCGATGGAGGCATCCATGCGTTCCACCGCCTGCAGCTTCTCGTCCTTGGACAGGCGGATCAGGGTGACGCCCTGGGTGTTGCGGCCGACGCGGCTGATTTCCGAGCCACGGGTACGCACCAGGGTGCCGCCATCGGAGATCAGCAGCACTTCGTCATCCGAACCCATCAGCACCGCGGCGACCAGCTTGCCGTTGCGCTCGGTGGTCTGGATGCCGATCACGCCCTGGGTGCCACGACCCTTGCGCGGGTAATCCGGCAGCGGGGTGCGCTTGCCGTAGCCGTTCTCGGTCGCGGTGAGGATGTACTGCACGCTGGCGTCGTCGGCGCCGTCGATCACCGCATCGCCATTGGCGGCGGCTTCTTCGACACCGTTGTCGTCCTCGTTCTCGTCCTCGATGCCACCGGCACTTTCGGCCACGATCAGACTGACCACTTCCTCGCCGGCCGGCATCTTGATGCCACGCACGCCGGTCGCGGTACGGCCCATCGAGCGGACCTTGTCCTCGCCGAAGCGCACGGTCTTGCCGTTGGAGGCGAACAGCAGGATGTCGCGCTCACCGTCGGTCAGGCCGACGCCAACCAGCGCATCGCCCTCGTCGAGGTTGATCGCGATCTTGCCGCGGGCCAGACGGAAGGCGAACTCGCCCAGCGGGGTCTTCTTGACCGTACCGTTCTTGGTGGCGAAGAACACGAACTGGCCATCGGCGTACTCGCGCACAGGCAGCACGGCCTGCACGCGTTCGCCCGGTTCCAGCGGAATCCAGTTGATGATCGGACGGCCACGGGCGTTGGAACCCGCTTCCGGCAGCTGGTAGACCGGCAGCCAGAACACCTTGCCCGAACTGGTGAAGGTCAGCAGCGTGTCATGTGTGTTGACCAGCCACAGCTGTTCGATGAAATCCTCTTCCTTGGTCGCCGCCGCACTACGGCCACGGCCGCCACGGCGCTGCGCGCGGTACACGCTCACCGGCTGGCGCTTCACGTAACCGGCGTGCGACACGGTGACCACCACGTCTTCCGGCGCGATCAGGTCGAGGATGTCCAGGTCTTCTTCGCTGTGGCGGATCTCGGTACGACGCTCGTCGCCGAACTCGGCCTTGACGCTGACCAGTTCCTCGCGGATCACCTGCAGCAGGCGGTCGGGATCTTCCAGGATGTGGATCAGCCCGGCGATCACTTCCAGCAGCTGCTTGTACTCGTCGGTCAGGCGGTCCTGCTCCAGCCCGGTCAGGCGGTGCAGGCGCATTTCCAGGATCTGGGTGGCCTGGATCTCGGTCAGCTGGTAGCCGCCCTCGATCAGGCCCACGCCCTTGGGCAGGTCTTCCGGGCGCGAGGCTTCGGCACCGGCAGCACCCAGCATGGCACCGACCAGGCCCGGCTCCCACACGCGCGCCAGCATGCGTTCACGTGCTTCGTTCGGGTTCGGCGAGGTCTTGATCAGTTCGATCATCTCGTCGATGTTGGCCAACGCGACGGTCAGGCCTTCCAGCACGTGGGCACGGGCGCGCGCCTTGCGCAGCTCGAACACGGTGCGGCGGGTGACCACTTCGCGACGGTGGCGGACGAACGCCTCCAGCATCTGCTTGAGGTTCATCAACTGCGGGCGGCCATCGACCAGCGCCACCATGTTGATGCCGAACACCGATTCCATCTGCGTCTGCTGGTACAGGTTGTTCAGCACAACCTCGGCAGATTCACCGCGCTTGATCTCGATGTAGATGCGCATGCCGTCCTTGTCGGACTCATCGCGCAGCTCGCTGATGCCTTCGATCTTCTTTTCCTTGACCAGCTCGGCGATCTTCTCGATCAGACGCGCCTTGTTCACCTGGTAAGGAATTTCAGTGACGATGATCGATTCGCGGCCGTTGTCGGCCACTTCGATATCAGCCTTGGCACGGATGCGCACGCGGCCACGGCCGGTGCGGTAGCCGGCGACGATGCCGGCGGTGCCATTGATGATGCCGGCGGTCGGGAAATCCGGGCCCGGGATGTACTCCATCAGGCCGTCGACGTCGATGTCCGGGTTGTCGATCAGCGCGATGCAGGCGTTGATCGATTCGCTCAGGTTGTGCGGTGGGATGTTGGTCGCCATGCCCACCGCGATACCGGCCGAACCATTGACCAGCAGGTTCGGGAACCGGGTCGGCATGACCGTCGGCTCCAGTTCCTTTTCGTCGTAGTTGGGCTGGAAATCGACGGTTTCCTTGTCGATGTCGGCCATCAGCTCATGCGCGAGGCGCGACATGCGCGCTTCGGTGTATCGCATCGCCGCGGCGGAGTCGCCATCGATGGAGCCGAAGTTACCCTGGCCATCGACCAGCATGTAGCGCAGCGAGAACGGCTGTGCCAGGCGCACCAGCGTGTCGTACACCGACTGATCGCCATGCGGGTGGTACTTACCGATGACGTCACCGACGATACGCGCCGACTTGAAGTAGGGCTTGTTGCTGTGCGCGTTGAGCTCGTTCATCGCGAACAGCACGCGACGATGCACCGGCTTGAGGCCGTCGCGCGCATCCGGCAGCGCACGGCCCACGATCACGCTCATGGCGTAATCGAGGTAGCTCTTGCGCATCTCGTCTTCCAGGTTGACCTGGATGATTTCCTTGGCGGTTTCTGCCATTCGGGTTCCGTTGTCTGGTAGCGGTCCAGTCCGGCGCAGCCCTCTGCGGAAGGGGGTCGTGCCGGAACCTCGATTCAACCTGTGGATACTACCACAACAGGCCGTTTTCCGCCTCCCTTTACGGGGATTTTACCTGCACAAATCAGGAACTTAGGGGGTTCATCCGCCCCTGTAGAGCCGAGCCCATGCCCGGCTGCGGCGGATTCCCCGGCGGAGCCGAGCATGGGCTCGGCTCTACAGACATCCTCGACCCAGTCCCGGCTCAACCGCCAAAGGCGGCGCGCATGTTCCCGGCGGTCGGGTTCAGGATCACGCCGCGCTCGGTCACGATGGCGTCGATCAGCTCGCCCGGGGTGACGTCGAACACCGGGTTCCAGGCAGCGATGCCCTCGGCCACGGTGCGGGTGCCACCCACGCCGTACAGCTCGCCCGGATCGCGCTGCTCGATCTCGATCTGGCTGCCGTCAACGGTGTCCATGTCCACCGTCGAGGACGGCGCCACGACCATGAATTTCACCCCGTGGTGGCGCGCGGCGATGGCCAGCTGGTAGGTGCCGATCTTGTTGGCGGTATCGCCGTTGGCGCAGATGCGGTCGGCACCCACGATCACCCACTGCACGGCACCGGTCTTCATCAGGTGCGAGGCAGCCGAATCGGCGATCAGGGTGGCGTCGATACCATCCTGCTGCAGCTCCCACACGGTCAGACGCGCGCCCTGCAGCCACGGCCGGGTCTCACCGGCGAACACGCGGGCAATGCGGTGCTGGGCCATGCCGGCACGGATCACGCCCAACGCGGTGCCGAAGCCGGCGGTGGCCAGCGAGCCGGTGTTGCAATGGGTCAGCACACCGCTACCGGTCTCGATCAGGCCTGCGCCCAGCGCGCCCATATGGCGGTTGGCCGCCAGGTCTTCCTCGGCGATGGCCTGCGCCTCCGCTTCCAGCGCGGCCTTCCAGTCAGCGCCGGCAGCATTCAGGCAGCGGCGCATGCGCGCCAGCGCCCAGGCCAGGTTCACCGCGGTCGGGCGCGAGGCGTTCAGGCGCTGCAGCGCCGGCTCCAGTTGCTGCAGGGCATGTGCACCGTCGGCGGCCTGCACGTCGCGCGCCGCCAGCACCACGCCCCAGGCGGCGGCGATGCCGATGGCCGGCGCACCACGCACGGTCAACGCGTGGATGGCCGCAGCCACTTCGTCACTGTCATGGCAGACCACATGCTCGACCACGAACGGCAGCTTGCGCTGGTCCAGCAGTTGCAGGGCATCGCCGGTCCACAGGATCGGGCGGATGTGGTCGTAACGGGCGTAGTCGATGTCTGAGGCAGTGTTCATGGGCCCATTGTAGGGCCACGCCCCCGGGGTTGGAGCCCGCCCGGACTCAATTCACCGAGAATTCGGCGCGGCAGCCGCCGTCCACCCAGATGCCGTTGCGGCTCCAGCCCCAGGTACTGCCTTCCTCGCACGGCGTGCTGGACAGCTGCTCGAAGACAGCGGCACCAACCGAGATGCTGGCACCGCAGAAACGGCGCTTCTTCGACTTCGATTCACAGGTCAGCCGGCGTGGTACGTCAACGAATCGGCCGTCCTCGTCAGCCACTTCGAAGTCCCCCTGGCAACCGCGACTGGTCCAGACTTCATTGCGCTTGTAGCCCCAGCCCTGCCCTTCGCGGCATGGCAGCGCCGACAGCTGGCGCAGCAGGCGCACTGGCGCCCCATCCAGGCGCACCGGGCAACTCTGCGGGCGGCCATTGGATTCACAACGCACCACGCGACGGACCAGGCGCTTGCCCTCGCTGGCTACCGGCGCGACACCTGCAGCGCGGCGCGCGCGGAACTCGGCGCGGCAGCCCAGCGTGACCCACACGCCACTGCGGTCGGTGCCCCATTCGCTGCCACGGATGCAGCTGCTGTTGGAGAGCTGGCGCACCAGGTCGATGCCGTTGCTGACATCGATATCGCAATGCACCCAGCCCATGTCGCGTGATTCACAGGTCACCACTTCACCGTCGTAGCCGGCCTGCTGGGCAGATGCCGATGACGGCAGCCAGGCACCCCATAGCGCGATGGAGTACACCGGTGCAGCGACAACCGCAAACCACTTGACCAAAGCCTTCCCCAACAGGAATGGATGAACTGCGTGCCAGTGTCCGGCATCTGCCGTGATAAGAGCATCATCCTGCTTACCGAAGCAAGCGCGGAAACGCGGTATTCCGTTCAGTCTTCGAAGTTCAGGAACGCGCGTCGCTCATGCGTGGGCAAAGTCGTAGGCCAGCACATCGGCGATACGCGGCGTGCGGTTCATCGCCATCAGCAGGCGATCGACGCCCACCGCTACGCCAGCGCACGCCGGCATCGATGGCAGCGCAGCCAGCAGCGCCTCGTCCAGCGCCGGCTGCACCTGGCCACGTTCATGGCGCCGCTGCAGGTCACGCTGGAAGCGCGCGCGCTGCTCGTGGGCGTCGTTCAGTTCGTGATAGCCGTTGGCCAGCTCCACCGCGCCCAGGTACAACTCGAAACGCTCGGCCAACGGTGGCGTGCCGGGCCGGATACGCGCCAGTGCAGCCTGGCTGGACGGCCAGTCATGGACCACGGTCATCACCGTGTCATCAAACTGCGGCTGGATGCGATGGGTCATCAACAGGTCCAGCCAGTCGTCGCGGGTCAAACCGACCGGATCGATGTGCACATCACCCAGCGCGGCCCGCAATGCACCCTCATCGGCCTTGAACGGGTCCACGCCCACATGCTGCTGGAACAGCTCGCGGTAGCTCAGCACGCGCAGCGTCGCACTGCGTCCGACCAGCGCCAACGCCTGGCCGACCAGCTCGGCGGTCTCCTCCACCAGGCGATGATGATCCCAGCCAACCCGGTACCACTCCAGCATTGTGAATTCCGGATTGTGGCGGCCACCGGCCTCGCCGTTGCGGAACACCCGACCCAGTTCGTAGCAGTCGCCGACGCCGGCGGCCAGCAGGCGCTTGAGCGGATACTCCGGCGAGGTACGCAGCCAGCGGCGACGGCCACCTGCATCGACATGGCCGGTGAAATCGGTATGGAAGCTGTCGATGTTCGGCTCGGTGTTGCCCGCCACCGACAGGATCGGCGTTTCCACCTCCAGCACATCGCGCTCGGCGAAGAAACGGCGCACCAGCGCGTTGAGCGCGGCACGCTGCTGCAGCGCCCGCAGCAGGGCCTCGCTCACAGGATGCCCTCCGGGCGCGGATGGTCCAGCGGCAGGGTCAGCAGATCGCGGGTGTCGTCGATGTAGCCGCTGGCCAGGTAAAGGCGACGGGCCAGCTCGTTGTGGTGGTTCACTTCCAGGCGCAGGCGGCTGACGCCACGGCCGCGCGCACGCTGTTCGCAGATCGCCAGCGCCTGCTTGCCGCGGCCACGACCACGTGCACGGTGGGCCAGGTACAGCTCGTCCAGCAGCATGAAGTGGCCGCCCTGTTCCAGGCTGAAGCCCATCGCGATCACCGCATAGCCGACCACCTCGCCGGCCTCGTCCAGCCACAGCAGCACTTCGCCATTACGCGGATCGGCCAGCAACGCATCCACGCCGCGACGCACGCGCGCGTCGTCGAAGTCGATCCTGTCTTCGGCGTAGAACTCGCGCATCAACGCGATCAGCAGCTCCTCGTCAGCTCGGGTGGCCAGGCGGAAATCCAGCGGGGCGGTCTGCATCGGTGTTCCTTTGTGTTTCATGCCGGGCGCAGGGGCACCCGGCGGGGTCATCATTCGTGTTCAGCAAGATAGGCCAGCAGGCGGTCCTCGTCCCACACCGGCACACCCAGCGACTGTGCCTTGTCCAGCTTGGAGCCTGCCTCGGTGCCGGCCACCACGAAACTGGTCTTTTTCGACACGCTGCCGGACACCTTGGCACCAAGCGCCTCCAGGCGCTCCTTGGCGGCATCGCGGGTAAGCTGGGCCAAGGTGCCGGTCAGTACCACGGTCTGCCCATCCAGCGGACCGGCCACGATCTCGGCCAGCGCCGGCGCCTTGGCCAGGATCTGCCGCATCGCGTTCTCGGCGGCCAACAGCATCGCACCGTGGCCATCGGCGTCCAGCCACTCGGCCAGACCACGCGCCGTGTCATCCGGCAGCCCGGCGTTGACGAACTGGCCATGCTCGGCGTCGAGCACCGCCTGTGCACCGGGCAACGCGGCGACCAGTTTTTCCGCGCGCAGGCGGGTAATGCCAGGGATCTCCGATTCGACCAGCAGCTGCGCCAGGTCCAGCCCCTCGCGCAACTTGGCGCTGGGCGCGTGCACATCGCTGATGCGGACCTGTCCGACCTGCAGAAGGTCATCGATGGCCTGCTGGTTGCCCTGCTGCTCGAAGAAGTGGCCGAGCGACCGCGCCACTTCGCCACCGATGTCCGGCACGCGCTTGAACAGCGGCCACGGCAGATGGCGGATCAGTTCCAGGTCACCGAACCACTGCGCCAGCGCCTTGGCAGTGCTCTCGCCCACATGCTCGATGCCGAGTGCGAACAGCAGGCGTTCCAGCGTGGCGGCCCGGCTGGCGTCGATCGCTGCGATCAGGTTGTCGGCCCACTTGGTGGCGATCTTCTTCGTGTTCCATTCGAAGCTGGCCGGCTGCGCCAGCGCCTGCGCGCGCCAGCCCGGATCGTTGCCGTCCAGCTTGAGCACCGCATTGAGCACGGCACCACTGCCCTCGGCGGGAAGGTGCAGCTTCAGCGCCGCTGCCAGCGCCGACGGATCCTCCGCATCCAGCACCAGCTTCAGGTGCAGCAGCGTATCGCGGCTGAGCCGGTACAGGTCGGCCACGCTCTTGACGATGCCGGCATCGACCAGGGTTTCGATGTACTTGTCGCCGAGGCCGTCGATGTCCATGGCGCGGCGCGAGGCGAAATGGGCAATGGCTTCCTTGCGCTGCGCCGGGCAGGACAGTTCGCCCGAACAACGCCACGCCGCCGCCCCCTCCTCACGCACGATCTCCGAGCCGCACACCGGGCAGCGCGTCGGCATCTGCCACGGCGTGGTGCCCTGCGGGCGGCGGTCGAGAATGACGCTGACCACCTCGGGAATGACATCGCCCGCACGACGCACGATCACGCTGTCGCCGACGCGCACATCGAGGCGCGCGATCTGGTCGGCGTTGTGCAGCGTGGCGTTGGACACGATCACGCCGGCCACGGCCACCGGCGCCAGGCGCGCAACAGGCGTGGCAGCACCTGTGCGGCCGATCTGGATCTCGATCGCCTCCACCGTGGTGCTCTGTTCCTGCGCCGGGAACTTGTGCGCGATGGCCCAGCGCGGTGCGCGCGAGACGAAGCCCATCGCCTGCTGGCCGGCGCGGTCATCCAGCTTGTAGACCACGCCATCGATATCGAACGGCAGGCCGTCGCGGCGCTCACCGATATCGCGGTAGTACCCCAGCAGGCCGTCGGTCCCTTCCACCACCTTGCACAGTGCGCTGACCGGGAAACCCCAGGCGCCGAGCTGGGCCAGCGTGCCCGAATGCGTGTCTGGCAGCTCGCCACCCTGCACCTCGCCGGTGCCGTAGGCGAAGAAGCTCAGCCTGCGCTGCGCACTGATCTTCGGATCGAGCTGGCGCAGCGAGCCGGCCGCGGCGTTGCGCGGATTGGCCAGCATCTTGCCACCGTGCTGACGGGCACGTTCGTTGTAGGCCTCGAAATCGGCACGCGCCATATAGACCTCGCCGCGTACCTCCAGCACGTCCGGCCAGTCCTTGCCGTGCAGGCGCTTGGGAATGTCACCGATCTCGCGCAGGTTGGCGGTCACGTCCTCGCCGGTACTGCCATCGCCACGGGTCGCGCCGAGCACGAAGTGACCCTCCTCGTAGCGCAGGCTGATCGCCAGGCCGTCCATCTTCGGCTCGGCCGAGAACCGCAGGCTGCGACGCCCCAGGCGCTCGTCGATGCGGCGCACGAAATCGGCCACTTCTTCATCGCTGAAGGCATTGGACAGCGACAGCATCGGTACCGCGTGGCGCACTTCCGGGAAACGGCCGGAGGGCCGCGCACCGACCTGCTGGGTCGGACTGTCGGCACGGGCCAGTTCCGGATGCTCGCGCTCCAGCGCTTCCAGCTCGCGCACCATCCGGTCGTAGTCAACGTCGGGGATCTCCGGCGCGTCCAGCTCGTGGTAGGCGCGGTTGGCCTGGGCGATCTGCCTGCGAAGGTCTGCGGCGCGTTCGGCGGGGCTGGGGCTCATCGGGATCCGGTGGTTCTGGGATGGCCGGGAATTCTACCGCGCCCGGCCGTCAGGCCCGGTAACGCCTCCGCCTTTGCAGCGTCGAGCCATGCTCGGCTCCCGCCCCCGCTCTGGTAGCTGCCAACCATCGCCCCCGCTCCGGTAGCTGCCAACCTTCGCCCCGCTCCGGTAGGTGCCAACCTTCGCCCCGTTCCGGTAGGTGCCAACCTTGGTTGGCACGTCTGCAGT
>NZ_JASJSI010000229.1:0-570 GCF_030237085.1 Stenotrophomonas maltophilia group sp. Smal32 | reverse complement strand
AGTTCATTTTTGTTTTAGTAGTTTTGAGTTGAGTGAGTGTTTGTGTGGTTTGACTGGAGTCTATGATTTTTGTTTTTTTTGTTGTGTTGGTGTTTGTTTATTTTTGTTTTTTGCTGGTTGTGTAATGTGTGTTGTTTGTGTCGGAGTGCTCATGAGTCGGACTATGACCAGGGGGCCCGCCCCCCCCCCCCCCCCGCGCCCGCCCCCCCCCCCCCCCCCCCCCCCCCCCCCCCCCCCCCCCCCCCCCCCCCCCCCCCGCCTCTGACAGATTCCCGTGGCTGTTGGTAGGTGTCGACCTTGGTCGACACGGTAGATCCACGCCATGCGTGGATGACTGTCTGTCAGATTTCGAAATCAGGAAATGGGGTCAGATCCGTTTTCCGAAGGAAAACGGATCTGACCCCCAGGAGCCATTCCGGCAGATCGCAGAAATCTGTCGAAGGCGGGGTGGGGGGGGGGGGGGGGGGGGGGGGGGGGGGGGGGGGGGGGGCGCGCCCCCCCCCCCCGCTCGATATTGCGCCCCCCCCCCCCCCCCCCCCCCCCCCCCCCCACCCCCCCCCCCCCCCCCCC
>NZ_JASJSI010000228.1:0-609 GCF_030237085.1 Stenotrophomonas maltophilia group sp. Smal32 | reverse complement strand
TGTTGTGGTGTTTTATTTTTATAAAAAAAACAAACAAGCCGTATACGGTGAAGGCCTAACCCCCCAACCACAAGGTCGCGCAGCTCAAGCCGCACTTTTTGGTGGTGGTGGCTTTTGGCATTATCCTCCCCAGGGGGTTGGTGCCAAACCCGACGATTGTTTGGTGTAAGGTGCAGGCCTGGGGGGGGCCGGGCGGCCGCGCCGCCGCGCCGATCCAGCGTGCGATCCAGGCCGGTGACGCGAAGACCGGCGTGTGCCTGATGCAGATGGAAGCGGGCCTGGATACCGGCCCGGTGCTGCTGCACCAGGAGCTTCCGATCGCGGCCACCGATACCGGCGGCCAGCTGCACGACAAGCTGGCCGAGCTGGGTGCCCAGGTGCTGTCCGACGGCCTGGGCCTGCTGCGCGCCGGCATCAAGCCGATCGCGCGGCCGCAGCCGGAACAGGGCGTGACCTACGCGCACAAGCTGGACAAGGCCGAAGCCAGGCTGGACTGGGCGCAGGACGCCGGCGCGCTGGCGCGTACCGTGCGCGCGTTCAATCCGTGGCCGATCGCCGAGGCGACGCTGGCCGGTGAACGGGTGCGCATCCATGGCGCGGTGGCGCTCG
>NZ_JASJSI010000227.1:0-631 GCF_030237085.1 Stenotrophomonas maltophilia group sp. Smal32 | reverse complement strand
CGCCGCCGCGCCGCCGCCAGCACCCCCCAAGGCGCCGCGGGGCGCCCCCCCCCCCCACCCCCCCCAACCCCCCCCCCCCCCCGCGCGTGGGAGGCGGGGAGGGGGGGGGGGCGGGCGCCCCCCCCACCCCCCCACCCCCCGGGGGGGGGGCGGGCCCCCCGCCCGCCCGCCCCCCCCCGCGCCCCCCCGCCCCCCCCCCCCCCCACCCCGCCTTCGACAGATCTCCGCGATCTGTCGGAATGCATGGCCTGCTCTTGGTTGGTGTCGACCACGCTGCTGTTGGTGGGTGTCGACCTTGGTCGACACGTAGATCCACGCCATGCGTGGATGCTCTTCGCCAGATTGTCGAAATATTCGATTTCAATGGAGATTCATCCACGCATGGCGTGGATCTACCTCCGTCACCGGAAATCTGTCGGGGATGGGGCGGTGGGGGGGGGGGGGGGGGCGTGGGGGGGGGGGGGGGGGCCCCCCCCCCCCCCCCCGCGGGTTGCTGGGGGGCCCGCCCACCCCCCCCCCCCCCCCCCCAACAACAAACAAAACCACCCCCCTGTTGGGGTGCGGTGGGTGGTGGGGGGCGGGCGGGGGCCGCGCGCCGGGGCGCCAAAACCATAACTATACTCGTGGGTTT
>NZ_JASJSI010000226.1:0-736 GCF_030237085.1 Stenotrophomonas maltophilia group sp. Smal32 | reverse complement strand
CGGCAACGGGCAAAAGCCGCTGGCGTGTGCACGGCAGCGGCGGTGTTCGGGGGCAGCGCGCTTACGTGATGCGGTCGGCGGCCTCGGCCAGCAGGCGCCATGCCTTCAGCACGGCGTGCAGTTCATCCATGGACAGTTCGCCGAACACGTCCTGGCGCAGGCCGATCAACTGGTCTTCCAGCTCGCTGACCAGCGCCTGGCCGGCGTCGGTCAGCCACAACAGGTTGGCGCGGCGGTCGCTGGCATCGCTTTCGCGGCGGACCAGGTCGCTGGCGCACAGCTTGTCCAGCAGGCGCACCAGGGAGGGACCCTCCATGCCCAGCTGCTGGGCCAGCGCCACCTGCCGGATGCCACCGCCGGAGCGGCCGATCATCAGCAGCGGCATGGTGCAGGCGGTGGAGATGCCGTAGCTGCCGAGCCGGCTGTCGGCCAGGCGCTGCCACTGCCGCCCTGCGTACAGCAGGCCGGAGCTGAGCTGCATCTGCAGCACGGTGCGCTCGTCAAGGGGTCGGTCCATAAGAGATAGATAGGATACTACTAATTTCATTCCTATCAATGGTTTTTGCTGAATGGGTGGGTGGGTTGAGGAAAGCGTTGCGCCTGCTGGCTATCGGCTGGGGTGGCGCAGGGCCGGACGGGGCAGGGCACGCTGCAAGTACCCCTCCGGGGCCCGGCCCAGCCGCTGGCGGCCGGGCGTTCGGTCGCTTGGGCGGGGTGGGTCGGCCGCCAACCCCCC
>NZ_JASJSI010000225.1:0-861 GCF_030237085.1 Stenotrophomonas maltophilia group sp. Smal32 | reverse complement strand
TTTTTATATGGCTTTTTTTTTGGGTGCCGGATGTTATCCTTTTGTGCGGGTGGTTTTATTTTGGTTTAAATTTTGGGGTCCGCCGGGGGTGTTTTATAAGTTAGTATAAACTGGGGCCCAGAGTTAATGCGTATAGGGGGGGTGGGTCCCGGGGCCCCGAACACCAATACCCAATGCAGGGGGGCGCGGGGCCGCAAGGGGGGGCGCCAACGGTCCCGTCCAGGGTGACCACGCCCCCTCTGGACGATTTCCGTGTGCGCGGCCGGCGTGCGCGTGGCAGAGCAAGAAGCAGGCCCATGACTTCCGGGGTTCGGGCCGGGGCAGGGCGGCGGGCTACAATCGAGGGTTCCACTACCAGGGGCCGCTCCATGCGCTCGAACCTGCTTGCATTTTCCATCGTCGCCAGCCTCGGGCTGGCCCAGGTCGCCCATGCCGCTGAAGGCATGTGGGTGCCGCAGCAGCTGCCGGAAATCGCCGGCCCGCTGCAGAAGGCCGGCCTGAAGCTGTCCCCGGAGCAGCTGTCCAACCTCACCGGCGACCCGATGGGCGCGGTGGTTGCGCTGGGCGGCTGCACCGCCAGCTTCGTTTCGCCGCAGGGCCTGGTGGTGACCAACCACCATTGCGCCTATGGCGCCATCCAGCTGAATTCGACCGCGCAGAAGAACCTGATCAAGGACGGCTTCAACGCCCCGAAGCACAGCGATGAACTGAGCGCCGGCCCGAACGCCCGCGTCTACGTGCTCGACCAGATCACCGACGTCACCGCGCAGGCCAAGGCCGCGATTGCCGCCGCCGGCAACGACCCGCTGGCCCGCAGCCGCGCGCTGGACGCCTTCGACAAGGCCCAGGTCGCCGCCTGTG
>NZ_JASJSI010000224.1:0-930 GCF_030237085.1 Stenotrophomonas maltophilia group sp. Smal32 | reverse complement strand
CAGGCCGCCATCATCGGCAGCCAGCGGTTGATGCTGGCGACGCAGAGCGGTCGGCGCCATCCCGCAGCCCTGCAGGAACGCGGTATTGAAGCGGCGCAGGCTGTTGTAGCCCGCGGCCAGCGCGACGTCGGTCACTGGCAGCGTGGTTTCCGTCAGCAACTGCTTGGCCAGCAGCAGGCGGTGGGTGGCATGGATCTGCCCGGGTGTTGCGCCGAGATGTTCGACGAACAGGCGCTGCAGCTGGCGCGCGCTGAGTCCGATCTTCTGTGCCAGGTCCGCTACCGGCTGCTCCTGCAGGAAGCCGCCATGGATGATGGCCAAGGCGCGCTGTACGGTCTGCCCGGCGAGGGCCTGCTGGGCCTGCGGCGCCAGTTCCGGGCGGCAGCGCAGGCAGGGGCGGTAACCGGCGGCAGCGGCCGCGGCGGCGGTCGGGTAGTAGGTGATGTTGCGTGGTTTCGGCGGCGGCGCCGGGCAGACAGGGCGGCAGTAGATGCCGGTGCTGCGCACGGCGGTGAAGAACACGCCGTCGAAGCGTGCGTCACGGGCCAGGCGGGCGCGGTCGCAGGCGGCGGTGTCGAGGGCGAGTGCGGTGTCCATGGCGCCAGTCTAGGCCTGCGGGGGCGGCGATACTCGCCACATTCGGACATGGATGCTGAAGGGGGTTCGGCAGGGCTGCGCCCTGCACCCGCCGAATCAACGTCAACGTCAAAAGCCGGGCAACCGTGGGATGGGGGGGTGGGGGGGGGGGGGGGGGGGGGGGGGCGGGCGCCCACCCCCAGGGGGGCCGCGCCCCGCGCGGCGCCAGCCCCCCCCCCCCCGCACACCCACCACCCCCACACGCAGCACAGACAGGGATATCTCGCCGGGGTCTGCATAACAAAACATACCGGCCGCGCCCCAGACGTTGGCATTAGTGAGTGGGGGGGTGGG
>NZ_JASJSI010000223.1:0-940 GCF_030237085.1 Stenotrophomonas maltophilia group sp. Smal32 | reverse complement strand
ATTATGTTTTTTTTTTTTTATTGTTTGGCGCGGGGGTTGGCGCTAAGTAGCCACAGGTGCGGGTTTGAAAAGGAACGCGCCCACCCGGGCGGGCCCAGGGTTGGCGCACTCGTTCCTCGGGCGGGGCCGGGTGCGCAGGAACGGGGGGGAACAGGGGGGGGGGGTGGGGGGGGGGCGCGCACCGGGGGCCCCCCCACCACGATCAGCCCACCGGGGTCGGATCCCGCAGTGCGGGCTCTGACCCCATCGCCACCTCGAGTTGCCGGCCAGCTGCCGGCACTACCCGACCTCTGCCGCACCCGGCGTGGCATAAAAGCGGCTCGGGCTGTCCACGCCCGGCAGCTGGATCACCCCGCGCTCCTGCATGCCCAGGCCCAGCAGGATCTTCCCGGACACCACGTTGTCCAGATCAGTAATGCCATACAGATCCTGCAGGCCCAGCGCGCCACGGGCGTGCGCGAACACTGCCCGCGCCGCCTCACCGGCATACCCCTGCCCGGCAAATTCCGACAGCACGGCATAGCCGATGTCCGGCCCCGGCAGGCCATCGCGCCGCACCAGCCCGGCGTTGCCCAGCCAAGCGCCGTCGGACAGGCGCTCGATGGCGTACATGCCGAACCCGTTCAACGCATAGCTGTGCAGCACGCGCAGCGCGATGTACTCGCGCGCCTGTTCCTCGCTGCGCACGTTGCGGTCGCCGATGAAGCGCAGGAAGCCGGGATCGTTGAGCAGGGTCAGCATCGGCGCCGCGTCGCGGTCGGGCTCGATGCGGCGCAGGCGCAGGCGTTCACTCTCGATCGGTTGCACAGGCAGACCTCCAGCCGAAACCCCGATTCTGCCTCACCCCCGGCTGTTGCTTTTGATTTTCTTTTTTCTTTTCCGTGGTTGGACGCGGCAGGAAACTGTCAAAGGTGGGGCGGGTGGGCCATGCAGGGGCGTT
>NZ_JASJSI010000221.1:0-1133 GCF_030237085.1 Stenotrophomonas maltophilia group sp. Smal32 | reverse complement strand
TCCCCGCCACGGGCCAACGGAATTTTTCGGTGGGGTACCACCCGTTATTAAAGACGCAAACGCATCTCGGGGTCCCGCGGTGCGCCCGGTCGTTGGGGGGGGGCGGAACCGTTTCCCGCCGGAAAAGGGATCCGACCCCGATCCTCTTGTCAGTGGCCGCGAACGCGCTTGATGATCTTCGCGGCGTCGGCGGCGCTGGCGCGCACCTTGTCCCATTCGCCGTCGGCGATCCAGTTGCCCGGCACCATCCACGAACCACCGATGCAGACCACGTTCTTCTGCTCAAGGTACTCGGCAGCGGTATTTTCGGTGATGCCACCGGTCGGGCACAGCTTGAGGTCGGCGACCGGGCCGGCCAGGCCCTTGATCATTGCCAGCCCGCCTACGGCCGTGGCCGGGAACAGCTTGCACACGCGGAAGCCGCGCGCGTAGAGCGACAGCAGCTCGGTCGGCGTGGCCGCGCCCGGTACCACCGGCAGCGGAGCAGCGGCCAGTGCATCAGCCAGCGCTGGCGGTGTGCCCGGGGTCACCAGGAAATCCGCACCCGCGTCGATGGACTGCTGCATCTGCTCCACGGTCAGCACCGTGCCCGCGCCCACCACTACATCCGGCAGCTCACGCTTGAGCATCGCCAGCGCTTCCATCGCCACCGGCGTCCGCAGCGTCAGCTCGATGGCCGGCAAACCACCTTCCAGCAGCGCCGCACTGACCGCCCGCGCCTGGTCCAGCGTATGAATCGTCACGACCGGCAGGATGCCCGCCGCATGCAACAGCTCCGCCGCCTTCACCTGATGTTGTTCGATACCCATGCTTTTGCCCTTGCCTTTGCTCTTCTTGATTCAGTGGCCGCAGCGCAGATGACGCGCCGGGAATTGTCCAAGGGCAGTAGAGCGCCCTGGCCGGGACCGTGTGCGGGCTGGTTTGCGCGCTCGTCCCCCCCAGGATGGGTTTAATGCGTGTCCCGGCCCGGGGGGTCTACATCCCAGCCCCGGGATCCTTCCGCGGGTTTTTTTTTAATAGGTCCATATCCAAAATCGGCGCCCCCCCCCCCGGCGCATACTTGGCCACCACAAAAAAAACCTAGTAATACAAACCCCCGCCAACACGCGCCCCCCGCCCGCCCCAAAAAGACA
>NZ_JASJSI010000220.1:0-1134 GCF_030237085.1 Stenotrophomonas maltophilia group sp. Smal32 | reverse complement strand
CCCCTGCCCGCCTTCCCCGCCCACCTGCATGCCGCTGCGGCCCAGATCCGCCTGGCCTGCTTCGACGTGGACGGCACCCTCACCGACGGTCGGCTGTACTACGACAAGGACGGCAACGAGAGCAAGGCGTACTTCGTGCAGGACGGCCTGGGCCTGAAACTGCTGCAGCAGCACGGCATCCATCCCGTGCTGATCACCGCGCGCAACAGCCAGTCCGCGCTCAAGCGCGGCGCCGACCTCGGCATCGATACCCAGATCGCCGTGGGCGACAAGCTGGCCAGCGTGCAGGCGCTGTGTGCGCAGCACGGCATCGGCCTGGAACAGGTGGCGTTCATGGGCGATGACCTGCCCGACCTGGCGCCGCTGGGTGCGGTCGGCCTGGCCGTGGCCCCGGCCAACGCCCACCCGTGGATCGCCGAGCGCGTGCACTGGCAGACCCGCGCCGATGGCGGCCGTGGCGCAGCCCGTGAGCTGTGCGACATCCTGCTGGCCGCTCAGGGCCGCGTGGATGCGGTGCTGGCGAGGTTCGGCGCATGAACCTGCCCACCTTGAACTGGCGCACCCTGCTCGGCATCGGCCTGCTGCTGGCGGCACTGCTCAGCAGCTGGGCGGCGCTGCGCAACCGCGACAAGGGCCCGGCCAGTGCCGGCCAGGAGGTCGGCGTGGATTACATCCTGCATGACTTCCAGATTGTCGCCCTGGATGAGCACGGCAAGGAATCGACCACCCTGCGCGCACCGCTGCTGGAACGCCAGCGCGGCGACCAGACCATCAACATCGCCACCCCGCTGTTCGAGATGCCGGACAAGGATGGCAAGCACTGGACCCTGCGTGCCGAGACCGGCTGGCTCAGCGCCAAGGGCGACGAGATGAAGCTGCGCGGCAATGTCGCCGGCGACAGCCCGGCGGGCCCGGGCGTGGTGCCGACCACCTTCCGCACCGACCACCTGGACGTGTTCCCGAAGGAGAACCGTGCCCGCACCGATGCGCTGGTCACCATGACCCGCCCGGGCATGGAACAGTCCGGCGTCGGCTTTGAGGTGGATTCGAAGAACAACACGTATCATTTCCTCAGCCAGTCCAAGGGCCGCTACACGCCCAAACGCTGATTCCGCCGCCAGCCCGCGACGTCTC
>NZ_JASJSI010000021.1:0-56468 GCF_030237085.1 Stenotrophomonas maltophilia group sp. Smal32 | reverse complement strand
TAGTTACCCCCCCCGATGTGGTTGTGAGAGTCTCTTTTTTTTAATATTTTTTTTTTTTATTGTTTTTAAACGCCCGTTTGTTGTTAAAACACCGCCGGACGGGTAATGGGGGGGGGGGGGGGGGGGGTGGGTGGGGCCGGCCGGTGGCCCCGTGGGCGGCCCCCCGGCCCCCCCCGTGGGGGGTTTGCGGCGGGGGCCCCCCACCCCCCCACCACCCCAGCCAACAAGCAAAACTCCCAGAGCCGGCTGTTGCCGTTGCTTGAGGGCTTCTGCAGGTGCAGGGCCGCAGGCCCTGCCGAACAAAGCCTATTCCTCTACCGGGAAATCCTCGATCGGCTTCAGCACGTCGTAGTGCTCGCGATGCAGCTTGCCCTTCAGCTTCGGCAGCTCCGGCAACGGCGCATCCACGCGCGTATCCGGCAGCCGGTCCAGCAGGTTGCGTACCAGGGTCAGCCGGCCCAGGCGCTGGTCGTTGAAATTCACCAGCGTCCACGGCGCGCCTTCGCGGTGGGTGGCGCGCAGCATCGCCTCGCGGGCCTCGGTGTAGGCGCTGTACTTGCTGCGCGATTTCAGGTCCACCGGGGACAGTTTCCAGCCCTTCAGCGGGTCGATATGACGCTCGGCGAAGCGCTTCTCCTGCTGTTCCTGGTCAACGCACAGCCAGTACTTGAACAGCAGGATGCCGTCGTCCACCAGCAGCTGTTCGAACACCGGCGCCTGGCGCAGGAACTGCTGGTACTCGGTTTCGCTGCAATAGCCCATCACCCGTTCGACGCCGGCACGGTTGTACCAGCTGCGGTCCATCAGCACGATCTCGCCGGCAGCGGGAAGATGGCTCGCGTAGCGCTGGAAGTACCACTGCGTGGCTTCACGGTCGGTGGGCTTGGGCAAGGCCACCACCCGGCACTGGCGAGGGTTGAGGTGCTGGCTGATGGCCTGGATCGCGCCGCCCTTGCCCGCCGTGTCGCGGCCTTCGAACAGCACCAGCAGGCGTTGCCCGCTGTGCTGCACCCAGCGCGCCATCGCGGTCAGTTCCAGCTGCAGTGGCAGCAGCAGTTCGTCGTACTCCTTGCGCTTGAGCTTGGCCATCGTCACACCACGCGGGAAGGAAGCCCGAGCGTAGCGCAGGGCGATGTCAGGGCGTGTCGAGGCCCTGCCAGCCGTGTTCGCGGGCCAGCTGCTGCAGCAGTGCGGACAGATCGCGTGCGAAGGCCGCCATGTCGAACAGCCCGCTGCGCTCGCGTGCCTGCGCCAGCTCAGCGCGCAACGCGGCCAGCGCCGCCGGGTCGTTGCCCAGTGCGCTGGCAGTGGCGATGAACGCGGCATCGTCGGCGACGTTCAGCCGGGCCAGGCCGAGGTGATGGTTGAGGCTGCCGGCCACGCGCGCAGCGAAGGTGTCACCCGGGCAGGTCAGCACCGGGCAGCCGGCCCACAGCGCATCGGAGGCGGTGGTGTGGGCGTTGTACGGATGCGTGTCCAGGAACAGGTCGGCCAGCGGATAGCGCGCCAGGTACTGCGGGTGCGGCAGCTTGGCCATGAACACCAGGCGCGCCGGGTCCAGGCCCGCGGCCTGTGCGGCGGCACGCAGGCGCGCATCGGCCTGGCCGGGCCCGGACAGCAGCCACAGCACGCTGCCGGGCACCGCATGCAGCACTGCGAAGGCACGGCCGATGCTGCGCGGGTTGAGCTTGTAGCTGTTGTTGAAACAGCAGAACACCACGCCCTGCTCGGGCAGACCGCAGTCGGCACGGGTCGGCGCAGGCTCCAGCACACGCGTGTTGTCTGACGGCTGGAAGGCGCGCGGCAGGCGCAGCACGCGTTCGCTGTAGTGCGGCTCCAGTGCCGGCGGCAGCGCGAAGGCATCGCCGACCACCGCATCCATCCACGGCGCCCCCGACGTGCCCGGATAGGCCAGCCAGTTCAGCTGCAGCGGGGCAGGGCGCATCGCCAGCACTTCCGGCGTGCCGCCACCGCCCCAGCCGCGCAGGTCGAACAGCAGGTCGATGCCCTGTGCGCGGATGCGTGCGGCGGTATCGTCATGGCGCAGGCCGGCCACATCATGCAGCTGCGCCGCTGCCTGCAGCCGCTGGCGGATGCGGCTGCCGTCGTCGCGGTTCAGCGCGAACAGATGCAGTTGCAGTGCGGGGTCGCGACGCAGCTGCTCGAACAGCGCCACGGTCAGCAATCCGGTCGGATGTGCGCCGAACCCATTGGAGAGGAAGCCGACGCGCAGCGGGCCGTGCGGGCGCACCGTTGCCGGCGGCAATGGCCGCACCGAGGCAGCCACGGCCAGCGCACGGGTGTGCGCGCAGGCCAACTGTTCGGCAGCGCTGGCGTCCTCGTTGAGGAAGGCGAACGGCTCGACCACGCCCTGGCTGCTGGCAACGGCGGCGCGCACCTGTGCCGCCAGCGTGTCCAGGTCCTGCCAATCGCACAGGCGACGCTGCCAGGCCAGGCGCTGGGCGGCGATGTACGGCTCGGCCGGCATCAGCCCATGCGCGCGTCGATAGGCCGCCGACGCGCCTTCGGCATCATCGGCATCTTCCAGTGCATGGCCCAGCCACAGCGCAATGCCGGGATGCTGCGGTGCCAATGCCGAGGCCTGGCCGAGCAGCTTGGCCGCATCGCCATGTGCACCGGCCATCCACGCCACGCGGCCCAGCCGTGCCAGCGCTTCGGGGTGATTCGGGCGCAGCTGCAGCGCACGTCGCGCGGCCTGTTCGCCGGCAGCGATGTCGCCGGCTTCCAGTTCCACGTCGGCCAGCATCACCCAGGCGACGAAGTCGTCGGGCTGGCGGGCGATCGCTTGCTGCAGTTGCTGTCGCTGCTGCCAGGCCGACATCGTGCTCAGCCTGCCGACAGCTGGGCCAGGGCGTCGACCTGGTGTTCGTGGCTGAGCCGCTGCAGCAGCGGATCGAGGTCGCCGGCCAGGATGTTGGGCAGGTCGTACAGGGTCAGGCCCTCCACGCGGTGATCGGTGATGCGCCCCTGCGGGAAGTTGTAGGTGCGGATGCGCTGGCTGCGATCACCACTGCCGACCTGCAGGCGCCTCGACTCGGCCTGCGCCGCGTCCTGGCGTTGGCGCTCGGCGTCGAGCAGCTGCGCTTTCAGGCGCTTCATCGCCTTGTCGCGGTTGGCGTGCTGGCTGCGTTCGGTCTGGCATTCCACCACCACGCCGGTCGGTATGTGGGTGATGCGGATCGCCGACTCGGTCTTGTTGACGTGCTGGCCACCGGCGCCGGAGGAGCGGAACGTATCCACCTTCAGGTCGGCCGGGTTGATGACGATGTCATCGACTTCGTCGGCCTCCGGGATGATCGCCACGGTGGCCGCCGAGGTATGGATGCGGCCCTGCGATTCGGTGGCCGGCACGCGCTGCACACGGTGCGTGCCCGATTCGAACTTCAGGCGCGAGAACGCACCACGGCCGACCACCCGTGCCACCACTTCCTTGTAGCCACCGTGTTCGCCGGGATTGTCCGATTCGATCTCGACCTTCCAGCCCTGGCGCTCGGCATAGCGGGCGTACATGCGGAACAGGTCGCCGGCGAAGATCGCCGCCTCATCGCCACCGGTGCCGGCGCGCACTTCCAGGAACAGGTTGCCTTCGTCGCGCGGGTCGCGCGGTACCAGCAGCAGCGCCAGCTCCTGCTCCAGTTCCAGCAGGCGCGCCTGCGCGGCGGCGATTTCCTCGTCGGCCAGCTCGCGCAGGTCGGGGTCGGCGCGCATGCCTTCCGCGGCGGCCAGATCAGCCTTGGCACGGGATTCATCGGCCAGGGCGATGGCGATCGGTTCAAGTTGGGCGAATTCGCGCGAAAGGTCGCGGAAACGGGTGTTGTCGGCGACCACGTCGGGTTCGGCGAGCAGGCGTTCCAGTTCTTCGCGGCGCTCGGCCAGCGCTTCCAGCTTACGGCGCAGGGTCGGCGTCATCGGGTCTCACGGGTGGGTGGCGGTAACCCGGCGTGGCCGGGAACAGGCGCTCGGCGGCGCGGGTCAGGTCGGCATCGCCACTCAGCGCGGCCGCGCGCAGGGCGGCGGTCGGCGGATGCAGCAGGCGGTTGGTCAGGCCATGGGCCAGCAGTTCCAGCACTTCGTCGGCGGGTTTGCCGTTGGCCAGCTGCTGGCGCGCACGCTCCAGCAGCTCGGCGCGGGTGGCTTCGCCAAACGCGCGCAGCTGCCGCAGCGGGGCCTGGTGGGCGCTGGCCTGCTGGGTCTCGATGAAACGCGACACCTGCAGGTCGATGATCGCCTCGGCCTCGGCGGCGGCCTCGCGGCGGCCACGACGGTTGTCTTCCACCGCGCGTTCCAGGTCATCGACGGTGTAGAGGAAGGCGTCGTTGAGGGTGCCGACCTCGGCTTCGATGTCGCGCGGCACGGCCAGGTCGAACAGCAGCATCGGCTTGTGCCGGCGCGCGCGCAGGGCCTTGGCCACCATCTCGCGGTGGATCACTGGTTCGCGTGCGGCGGTGGCCGAGAACACCACGTCGGCCTCGCCGAGGTGGCGGTCCAGTTCGGTCAACGGCAGTGCCACGCCGCCATGGCGGCTGGCCAGTTCCTGCGCGTGGGCCAGGGTGCGGTTGGCGATCAGCAGCCGCCGTACCTTGCCCTCGCTCAGGTGGCGTGCAGCCAGTTCGATGGTCTCGCCCGCGCCGACCAGCAGCACGGTGGAATCGTCCAGGCGCGCGAAGGCGTTCTGCGCCAGGCGTACCGCGGCCGAGGCTACTGAGACCGGATTGGCGCCGACCTGGGTGTCGGTGCGCGCACGTTTGGCGACCGAAAAGGTCTGCTGGAACAGGCGGTCCAACCGCTGGCCGAGCAGGCCGTGGTCACGCGCGGTCGACCACGCATCCTTCACCTGGCCAAGGATCTGCGGTTCGCCCAGCACCATCGAGTCCAGCCCGGTGGCGACCCGGAACAGGTGGCGTACGGCTTCTGCATCGGCATGCTGGTACAGGTAGCCCTGCAGGTCGCCGGCCTGGGCGTGCAGCCACTGGTCCAGTGCCTGTGCCGAATCGGCCACGGCGTACAGTTCGGTGCGGTTGCAGGTGGACAGCAGCACCGCCTCGGCGATCTGCGGGGTATCGCGCAGCGAACCGAGCGCGCGCGGCAACGCCTCACCGGCGAAGGCCGCGCGCTCGCGCAGCTCCACCGGTGCGGTCTGGTGATTCAGTCCGAGCACCCACAGGGTCATTGTTCAGTTGCTTGCGATAAGCTGCTGGCCATTGGACGACATTTTAAGGCCCCGATGCCGACGATGCCCGCATTGATTCGCATCCCCAGTGTTCTGCTGCTGTCCCTGGCCTGTGCCCAGGCCCTGGCAGCGGTGCCGGCCAAGGCCCCCGTACGGGCCCCGGCCACTGAGGAACTGGCGCTGGAACCGGTGATGGCCGGTGAATTCGCCCTGCAGGCCGGCAAGCTGGCCGAGGCCGCGCGCTGGTACCTGCAGGCGGCCCAGCAGACCGACGGCGACGCCGGCCTGGCCGAGCGTGCCACCCGCATTTCCATGCTGGCCAACGACGACGCCAGTGCCGCCAAGGGCCTGGCCCTGTGGCAGCAGCGTGCGCCCAGTTCGTTGACCATGCGCAGTGCCGCTGCCGCGCTGGCCATGCGCCAGGGCGATGTGAAGGCTGCGCGTGGGGACCTGCAGGCGTTGCTGGCCGATCCCGACGAGCGCGGCTGGAAGTTCGCCCTGGCCGCCCTGATCGGCGGCGGCCGCGACCCGGCGGTACCGGCGCAGGTGCTGGGGGAGCTGGTCGATGCCAACGCCATCCCGCCGAAGATCGAGGCCTGGCAGGAGTTCGGTCGCCTGGCCCTGCGCATGGACAAACCCGAACTGGCGCGGCGCATGATCGATGAAGTGGTCAAGCGTTTCCCCGAAGAACCGCGCGTGGCGTTGCTGCGGGCCAGCCAGCTGCAGCAGGCCGGGGAGACCGGCAAGGCGCTGTCGCTGCTGCATGACGTCGAGCCGAAGACCCGACAGGACCCGGAACTGCGCAATGCAGTGGCCATTGCCTACGACAGTCTCGGCCAGCCGTCCGCAGCCGAACGCGTGCTGGCGTTCGGCCCGCAGGACGTGCAGACCTGGGGCATGCGCGCCTCGCTGCTGGCCAAGCAGGGCGACAAGGCCGCGCTCTCCAACCTCTACAACGAACTTTCACGACAGGCGGCCAAGCCGGACCCGGCGCAGCGCCTGCTGTTGGGCAAGATCGCCGAATACCTGAAGCGTTACCCCGAGGCCGTGCAGTGGTACCACAGCGTGCCCGGTGGCGATGAGCTGAGCGAGGCGCGCCTGCGCGCGGCCAACGCCCAGGCCCTGGCCGGGCGCCTGCCGCAGGCATTGGATGAAGTGCACGCGATCCAGTCCGATGCGGTGGTCGACGACGACGTGCGCCGCGACGCCTACCTGCTGGAAGCCGAACTGCGCCAGCGCGCCGACGACAGTGCCGGGGAGCTGGACGCGCTGGCCCGCGGCCTGGCCGCCTACCCGGATGACAATGGCCTGCTGTACGCCCGCGCGCTCACATGGGAACGCCGTGACGACATTCCGCGCGCCGAGGCCGACCTGCGCAAGATCCTGGTGACCGACCCGGAGAACGTGCCGGCGCTGAACGCGCTGGGCTACACCCTGGCCGACCGTACCGGCCGGCTGCAGGAAGCGCTGGAACTGATCGACCGCGCGCGCGTGGCCGAGCCGGACAACGCCGCCATCGTCGACAGCTATGGCTGGGTGCTGTATCGCCTGGGTCGCAAGGAAGAAGCGCTGGTGCAGCTGCGCCGTGCCTGGACCCTGGCCAAGGACCCGGAGATCGCCGCACATGTGGGCGAAGTACTGTGGGTGCTGGGCAAGCACGACGAGGCGCGCCACTTCTTCGAGGAAGCGGCCAAGCTCGATCCCGAAAACCGCGCGCTGCTGCGCGCCCGCGAGAAGTTCAATCCATGAGTGTTTCGATGATCCGGCCGCTGCTGCTGGCGGCCGTGACCCTGGCGGTCAGCGCCTGTACCACCGTGGGCACGCAGAAGACCCCGCCACCGGCGGTGGTCGAGACCGTTTCCGCCGAAGCCGCGCAGGCCGAGGTCGCGCGCGTGGCCGCGCTGCACGCGCAGCCGGACTGGGCGTTCCAGGGCCGGGTCGCGGTCAGCAAGGGCAAGGACGGCGGCAGTGGCCGCATCGACTGGAAGCAGGAAGGCCGGCGCTATGTGGTCGAGCTGAGCGCGCCGGTGACCCGGCAGAGCTGGAAGCTGACCGGCGACACCCATTCCGGAGCCGGCCGCCTGGAAGGACTGGCGGGAGGCCCGCGCGACGGCGAGGACGCCCAGCAGCTGTTGCTGGAGGCGACCGGCTGGGAAATCCCGGTCAACCAGCTGCCGGAGTGGATCCGTGGCCTGGTGGCCGGCGATGCTGCCGGTCCGGAGAAGGTCGAGCGCGACGGTGAAGGCCGGCCGCGCCGCATGCAGCAGATGGGCTGGCAGGTGCAGTACCTGGACTGGTATCCGGCCGAGGCCGGGCGCCCGGCGCTGCCGCGCCGGATCGAGGCCAGCAATGGTGACGCCAAGGTGCGCCTGCTGGTGGACCAGTGGGGTCAGGGCGCCCCATGAGTGCCGGGCGCGATGACGCGGGCTGGTCCTGGTGGCCGGCCCCGGCCAAGCTGAACCTGTTCCTGCACATCACCGGCCGCCGCGCCGATGGCTACCACGAGCTGCAGACGGTGTTCCGGCTGCTGGACTGGGGCGACCGCATTGGTCTGCGCCTGCGTGAAGACGGGCAAGTGCGTCGTGAGGGCGAGGGGCTGGTCGGCGTTGCCGAGGCGGATGATCTGGCGATACGCGCCGCGCGTCTTCTGAAAAGCGCGGCCAATATCGTGCAAGGCGTAGACATCATCGTCGAAAAGAACGTTTCTGCGGGTGGTGGCTTTGGCGGCGGTTCCTCCGATGCGGCCACCGTGCTGGTGGTGCTGAACCGGCTCTGGCGTGCCGGCCTGGATGAAGATGCCCTGGCCGCGCTGGGCCTGCGCCTGGGCGCCGACGTGCCGGTGTTCGTGCGCGGCCGCAATGCGTGGGCCGAAGGCGTGGGCGAGCGCCTGCAGCCGATCACCCTGGCCCCGGCCTGGTATGTGGTGGTTGAACCGGGCGTTCATGTTCCCACGCCGGTCCTGTTTGCAGACCCGGATTTGACGCGCGACAGCCCAGTGGCGAAAATAGAGGACTTCGCTTCCGGGACCTTGGTCGGGAACGCGTTCGAACCGGTGCTGCGCCGCCGTGAGCCTGCCGTCGAGGCCGCGCTCGCTGCGTTGAGCGGCATCGGCACGGCGCGGCTGACCGGTTCGGGAAGTGGTTGTTTCGTCGAGTTCGCATCGCAGTCTGCCGCAGAGCAGGGACGGTCGAAGTTGCCGAAGGAGTTGCGGGCAAGGGTGGCAGCGGGCGTTGCGCGTTCGCCACTGCTGGATGCACTCGAGCAACACTGATTTATCAATGCAGGGGCGTCGCCAAGAGGCCCAAGGCACCAGGTTTTGATCCTGGCATTCGTAGGTTCGAATCCTACCGCCCCTGCCAATAGCGGCTGTGTCCGCGCCTTCCAGCGCATCGCCCGCGCGGGACGTGGATACAACCGCGGTGTTGTCAGCAGCAAGGGTCCATCGGGGTCCTTGCCGACTCCGGATCCCCGCCACTCGTCCCCGCCCGAGACAATCATGATGCAAGAGTCCCCGAACCTGCTGGTCTTTTCCGGCAACGCCAACAAACGTCTGGCGCAGAACATCTGCAAGGAACTGGGGGTTCGCCCGGGCAAGGCGCTGGTCTCGCACTTCTCCGATGGTGAAGTGCAGGTGGAGATCGAGGAGAACGTCCGCAAGCAGGACGTGTTCGTGATCCAGCCGACCTGCGCGCCGAGCGCGGAAAACCTGATGGAACTGCTGGTGCTGATCGACGCGCTCAAGCGCGCATCGGTGGCCAGCGTGACCGCCGTGGTGCCGTACTTCGGCTACTCGCGCCAGGATCGCCGCATGCGTTCCTCGCGCGTGCCGATCACCGCCAAGCTGGCGGCCAAGATGTTCAGCACCGCTGGCGCTGATCGCGTGCTGACCGTCGACCTGCACGCCGACCAGATCCAGGGCTTCTTCGATATTCCGGTGGACAACGTGTATGCGTCCCCGCTGCTGCTGGCCGACATCTGGCGCGCCTACGGCACCGAGAACCTGATCGTTGTGTCGCCGGACGTGGGCGGCGTGGTCCGCGCCCGTGCGGTGGCAAAGCGCCTGGATGACGCCGACCTGGCGATCATCGACAAGCGCCGCCCGCGTGCCAACGTCTCCACCGTGATGAACATCATCGGTGACGTCGAAGGCAAGACCTGCGTGATGGTCGATGACATTGTCGATACCGCCGGCACCCTGTGCGCCGCTGCCGCTGCCCTGAAGGCGCGCGGTGCGCTCAAGGTCGCCGCCTACTGCACCCACGCGGTGCTGTCGGGCCCGGCAGTGGACAACATCACCAATTCCCAGCTCGACGAGCTGGTGGTGACCGACACCATCCCGCTGAAGGACGCCGCGCGGGTGTGCAGCAAGATCCGCCAGCTGAGCGTGGCGGAAATGCTGGCCGAAACGATGCGCCGCATCGCCTTCGGCGAGTCGGTCAGCTCGCTGTACGTCGATTGAGTTTTTCGCCCTCGCCGGCAACGGTGGGGGCATACCCCGGGTGCTTCTGGTCGCGGAAGCATCTTCAACCGCCAAGCCGCAAGGCGCGGCAACAACCTGAGTAGTCGAAAATGTCGAAGACCCATGAAATCAAGGTCACCAAGCGTGAACTGCAGCGTAAGGGTGCGAGCCGCCGCCTGCGTCACGCTGGTGTGATCCCGGCCATCGTGTACGGCGGCAACGCCGAGCCGGTCGCCATCAGCCTGGACCACAACGAAATCTGGCTGGCCCAGCAGAACGAGTGGTTCTATGCCTCGATCCTGGACCTGAACCTGGACGGCCAGGTGCAGAAGGTTCTTCTGCGTGACATGCAGCGCCACCCGTACAAGCAGCTGATCATGCACCTGGACTTCCAGCGCGTGAACGAGAACGAAGCCCTGACCGCTTCGGTCCCGCTGCACTTCATCAACGAAGACACCTCGCCGGCCGGCAAGGCTGCCGACGTCGTGGTCACCCACGAACTGAAGGAAGTGACCATCACCTGCCTGCCGAAGGACCTGCCGGAGTCGATCGAAGTCGACCTGGGCGAGCTGAAGGCCGGTGACGTGGTGTACCTGTCCAACATCAAGCTGCCGAAGGGCGTGGAAATCCCGGCCCTGGCGCTGGGCAAGGACCACGACGACGCCATCGTCACCGCCAAGGCCGGCAAGGCCGACGCGGCTGACGAAGAAGCGGCTGCCGCCGAGTAATACCGCTACGGTGCCTGCCTCCGGGCAGGCACCGTACTGGAAGGAACCATGGCAGGACTGCGACTGATCGTCGGTCTGGGCAATCCCGGATCGGAACACGCCCGGACCCGGCACAATGCCGGGTTTCATTTCGTTGAGGCCCTGGCGGAAAAAGCCGGCGCGCGATGGAATGTGGACAGCAAGCTGTTCGGCGAGACCGCCAAGGTCGAGATCGCCGGTCAGACGGTGTGGCTGCTCAAGCCCGCCACCTTCATGAACCTCAGTGGCAAGTCGGTCACCGCCGCGCAGCGGTTCTGGAAGATCGAGCCGGAAGAGACCCTGCTGGCCCACGACGAACTGGACCTGGCGCCCGGCGTGGCGCGGCTGAAGTTCGACGGCGGCCACGGCGGCCAGAACGGCCTGCGCGACACCATCCGCCTGCTCGGTCACGGCAGGTTCCATCGCCTGCGCGTGGGCATCGGCCATCCCGGCCACAAGGACCGCGTGGTGGGTTGGGTGCTTGGCCGCCCGTCCAAGGACGACGACGTGCTGATCGCGCGTGCCATCGACGATGCGATCGACGTGATGCCGCTGGCGGTACAGGGCGATTTCAGCGAAGCGATGAAGCGCCTGCACACTCCGAAGTAACCGGCTTTGGGTAGGTGCCAACCTTCCCGATTCCGGTGTGTGCCAACCTTGGTTGGCACACAATGATCGACACCGAGATGGATTGGCCAAGCAGCGCGCGCGCTGTTTCACCAATCACTTTCACCCCAGAGAGCTGTCACCCATGGGTATCAAATGCGGCATCGTCGGCCTGCCCAACGTCGGCAAGTCGACCCTGTTCAATGCGCTGACCAAGGCGGGTATCGCCGCGGCGAACTTCCCGTTCTGCACCATCGAACCGAACGTCGGCATCGTGCCGGTGCCGGATCCGCGCCTGGGCGAACTGGCAGGCATCATCAACCCGCAGAAGGTCATTCCGACCGCGGTCGAGTTCGTCGACATCGCCGGCCTGGTGGCCGGTGCCGCCAGCGGTGAAGGCCTGGGCAACAAGTTCCTGGCGCACATCCGCGAAGTCGATGCGATCACCCACGTGGTGCGCTGCTTCGAGCACGGCGACATCGTGCACGTGGCCGGCAAGGTCGACCCGATCTCGGACATCGAAACCATCGACACCGAGCTGGCGCTGGCCGACCTGGACAGCGTCGAGAAGGCGCTGAACCGTGCCGAGCGTGCTGCCAAGGGCGGCGACAAGGATGCAGCGGCGCGCAAGCCGGTGCTGGCCAAGCTGCAGGCCGCGCTGTCGGACGGAAAGGCTGGTCGCTCGGTGGGCCTGGACGAAGAAGAGAAGGCGCTGGTCCGTGACCTGTTCCTGCTGACCCTGAAGCCGGTGATGTACATCGCCAACGTGCTGGAAGACGGTTTCGAGAACAACCCGCACCTGGAAGCCGTGCGCGCGCACGCCGCAGCCGAAGGCGCGCAGGTGGTGCCGGTGTCGGCCGCGATCGAAGAAGAGCTGTCGCAGCTCGACGACGAAGACCGAGACACCTTCCTGGCCGACCTGGGCCTGAGCGAGCCAGGCCTGAACCGCGTGATCAACGCGGCCTACAGCCTGCTGGGCCTGCAGACCTACTTCACCGCCGGCGTGAAGGAAGTCCGCGCGTGGACCGTGCGCAAGGGCGCCACCGCTCCGCAGGCTGCCGCGGTCATCCACACGGACTTCGAGAAGGGCTTCATCCGCGCGGAGACCATCGCGTATGACGACTTCATCAAGTACAAGGGCGAAGCGGGCGCCAAGGAAGCCGGTCGCCTGCGCCTGGAAGGCAAGGAATACCGCGTGCAGGAAGGCGACATCCTGCACTTCCGCTTCAACGTCTGATCCAGCGGTAACGGATCGACCCCGAGCGCCCCGCCTTGTGCGGGGCGTTCGCGTTTCCGCAGGTGGATAAAAAAACACCACGCTGCGAAACGCTTGCGCTGTGACGCTTGCCGGCACTTGTCCACAGCAAACTCCCATCGCTTTCCACGTCGGGTGTGGAAAACCCCGTATCGCTGTAGAGCCGAGCCCATGCTCGGCTGATGCCAGCTGGAGCCGAGCGTGGGCTCGGCTCTACAAGGGGCTTGTCCGCGCGACCTGGACAAAATTTCACCGCGCTTCGAAACGCCTGCGCTGCAGTGCTCGCACCCACTTGTCCACATCAAGTTCCCATCGCTCTCCACGTATCGTGTGGAAAACAATCGGGGCCGTGGACAAAAAATAGCCGCGCCCGGAAACGCCTGCGGCGGAATGCTTCCGCCCACTTGTCCACACCAAGTTCCCATCGCTTTCCACGTGCAGTGTGGAAAACCCGCGTGGACCGCTCCGGTAGTCGCCCACCTGGGTGGGCGCGTGGCAGATCAGTGCCCACCAAGATGGGCATCTACCAGAGCCAGGTTCCCAAACAACAAGGCCCGCCAATGGCGGGCCTTGTCGTCCACGTTCTGCAGTGCGGCGTGCCTTACAACGCGCTGCCGCCAAACTTGTGGGTGTACTGCAGGTTGATGGTGCGGCCGATGCTGTCGAACCAGGACACGTCGTAGTACGGGTAGGCGGTGTAGGTGGCGTCCTTCGGCGGCATCTTGTTGAACACGTTGACCACTGCCAGCGACAGGCGCGAATGGTCGTCGAAGCGGTACTGCACCGAGGCGTTGTAGCGGTACGTCGCCTTCACGTACGGGCTGTCGCCGCTGTCCCAGTCGAACGACTGGTCGTAGTTGTCCGAAGTCGGCAGCTTGCCCAGGCGCGAGCCGTAGACCGTGGCCGACCACGCGTCCTTCTCCCAGGTCACGCTCAGGCTGGTCTTGGTGCGCGGGATGTCGAAGCCGCTGTTGACCGCGAACTGGTCCAGGGTCGGATCGCCGGGGTAGCGCTGGAAATCGTGCTTCTTCACCCAGGTGTGGGTGCCATTGAGGATGAAGTCGCCGATGCCTGTCTGCACGCGGTAGCGCAGGCCGACATCAATGCCGGAGGTGGACTCGCGGGCAACGTTGATCGGGGCCACGCGCACGCCATACAGGCGGCCGTCGCTGGTGCGGGTGATGCGGTCGAGTGCATCCACGCAGGTCGGCGAGTTGATGTCCGCGCTGCCGAGCCGGCAGTTCGCTTCGTTGGCCAGGATGGTGCGCACATCCATGTCCTGCACCTGCTTGCGCATGTCGATGTCGAACCAGTCCACCGACAGGTCCAGGCCGATCGCCGGCGACCAGACGAAGCCAGCGCTCCACGAGGTGCTGGTTTCCGGGTCGAGCTGGCGGTTGCCGGTGCGGCTGCGGATCAGGTTGCGCTCGTAGTCGGAGCAGTCGCTGGCGCCGTCGGCACGGCAGCTGTACAGGTCCTCGGCAGTGGTCTCGTCGTTGCCGGGGCCGGCGAACACGTAGTGCAGGTCCGGTGCGCGGAACGCCGTGCCATACGAACCACGTACCAGCAGGGTGTCGATCGGGCGCCATTCCAGGCCGCCGCTCCAGGTCGCCTTGCCGATGGTGTGGCCCGAATAGCGATACTGGTCGTAACGGCCGGCCACGCTCAGGTTGACCGTCTCGTGCAGCGGCATGCGCAGCTCGGCGGCGGTCGCCCAGCGGTTGCGCGAGCCCTGGCCGTCCGAGTCCTTCCAGCTGTAGTAGTAGTACTGGGTGGCCAGGGGATCGGGATTCAGCGCGTAGGCCTGCTGGCCCACTTCCACGGTCGCGGCAAAACCGGCATCACCGCCCGGCAGGCCGAACAGCGACGAGTTGGTCAGGGTGAACGCTGCCGTCTCGGTGCGCGACTTCGGCGAATAGGTGGTGCGTGCGGCAATCGAATCGTACTCGGCGCGGGTCAGCGGCCGGTACAGCCGCGACGGGTCTGCGTTGTAGATCGGGAAGCCGTCATCGTCCACGCCCAGCTGCGGGCCCAGGAAGAGGTCATTGGCCTTGGCGGCGATGATCTGCGCCCAGCTGATCCGTGACTGGTACTGCGAGTGGCTCAGTGCCGCTTCGTAGTCCCAGTTGCCAGTCAGGTTGCCCTTGAAGCCGGTGGTCACGCTGAAGGTCTTCTGCGTGCTGCGTACCATCGCATTGCGCAGGCCGCCCATCTCCTCGGGCGAGAACTGGCGCTGCCAGAACTCGATCTCGCCGGTGGCCTGGTTGTTGAAATAGCCCGACTCATCGCCGTTGGCATCCATCCGGCCCCACTTGGTGACATCGCGCATCAGCGACATCGTGTGGTAGCCCAGCTGCACGTCGGCAAACCACTGCTGGCCATTGTCGAAGTCGTAGCTCAGCGATGCGTAGCCGTTGGCTCCACGGCGCTTGCTGAGGATGGTGCCGTAGCCGATCGACGCGTCGCTGCCGCAGTAGTAACCGTACTTCGGACGGTAGGCGCGGTAGGTGCTGCCCTGGTTCTGCCCGGCCAGGGCTTCGCAGGTGGCGGCACCCGGGTCCAGGTAGTTGTCGTCGTAGTCGGTGCGCAGGTAAGCGCGGCGCGCGATGCGCGAGCCCTCGCTGGGGCCGTCCTGGGTCGAATCCTGGATGTCGCGCTCATAGGCCCACAGCGGGGTCTGCGACTGCAGCTCGACGCTGTACACGGCGTTGAAGTTGCCGCGGCTGAAGCCGCTGGCCAGGCTCATGTCGAACGACTCGCCACCGCCTTCGCTGGTGGTGCCCACGCGCATGTCGATGGTGGTGCCGTCGGCCTTCTTCTTCAGGATGAAGTTGACCACGCCGGCGATCGCGTCCGAGCCGTAGATGGCCGAGGCGCTGCCGGTCAGCACTTCGATGCGCTCGATCATGCCCAGCGGGATGTTGGAGACGTCGGTGAAGTTGCTGCGGCCCTTGAACGGCATCGGGAAGTCGGCGATGCGGCGGCCGTTGACCAGTACCAGTGTGTGGTTCGGGCCCAGGCCGCGCAGGTCCACCTGCTGGGCGCCCGGCGAGAAGTCGGCGCCACTGGAGGACTGCTGGCTCTGCGTCTCACCGCCGTTCTGGGTCATCGCGCGCAGCACGTCCGGCACGGTGGTGAAGCCGCTGGAGCGGATCTGCTCGGCGCTGATCACCGTGATCGGGGCGGGGCCTTCCACCTGGGCACGCGGAATGCGCGAACCGGTGACCTGCACCGCGTCCAGTTGTTGAACCGAAGAGGAAGCCGGAGCCTGGGCCGCCGCGGAAGCAGCCACGCCCATCAACGCCAGCTGGATCGACCACGCCATCGCCTTTCTACGCATGAGGAATTCTCGGAAATGAAGCCGGCCCGCAGAGGAGGGGCCATGTCCCCCATTCAGATTTCCGGAATGGGCGCGCGCATTTAACGCCTTTTTCATGTCCTTGACTACTGGGTCTCTATCTGGCAAAGAGTGAAAACGCTTGCAAGTCGATTTTGTTCAGGGAGATCAAGATGCGACGCCCCCATAGCCCCTTGCGCGGACGCTTCCTCTGGCTGGCACTGCTGGTTCTGGCGTGGCCCCTTGCGGCCCTTGCAGAGGATCTGCAGGGGCCTGGCTTTGCCTATTACGAAGTGGGTGACCTGGAGGCGCCGAGGCCCGGTCCGCGCGCACCGGCGATGATGCTGATGGGCGGTGGCGAATGGGTGCCCGAGGCCTTCCAATGGTGGCTCCGGCAGGCCGGCAACGGCCGCGTGCTGATCCTGCGCGCTTCCGGTGACGATGAGCTGCAGGACCGGCTCTATCGCGAGATCGGTGGGACCACCGCGGTGCAGACCCTGGTCTTCGACAGTCGCCGCGGTGCGGACGATCCTGCCGTGTTGCGCGTGGTTGCCGCGGCCGATGCCATCTTCATCGCCGGCGGTGACCAGTCACGCTACATCCGTTTCTGGAAGGGCACCGCGCTCAACCGCGCGCTCAACGCACATGTGCGTGCAGGCAAGCCGATTGCCGGTACCAGCGCCGGACTGGCGATCCTCGGTGGCTATGCCTACGGCGCGATGGATGGTGGCAGCATCACCTCGGCCGGAGCCCTGGCGGACCCGATGGGCAGCGCGGTGACCATGGACAGTGGCTTCCTGCAGATGCCCTACCTGCAGCGCGTAGTCACCGACACCCACTTCGACAAGCGCGACCGGCTCGGTCGCCTGATCGTGTTCGTGGCGCGCGCCGCACAGGACAGTGGCGACCCCGATATCGTCGGCATCGGGGTCGACGAGGACACCGCTCTCTGCGTCGAACCGGATGGCCAGGCCCAGGTCTACAGTGCCGACGGCGAAGGCAAGGTCTGGGTGGTCAGCCCCGGGCGTGATGCGGACCGCCTGGTCGAAGGTGAGCCGTTGCGCTTCCATGCAGTGCCGGTGACGGTGGTCGCCAGCGGCAGCCGCATGCGCCTGGACGATTTCCAGGCCGAGGCCGATTACCAGGCCGTGGCCGACGTCAGCGACGGCGAGATTGAAGTCGTCCGTCAATAGCCGCGGAAGCGCCGGGCCATGCCCGGCGGCCCTGCCGCGCTGTGCCTTCCGCCGGGCATGGCCCGGCGCTGCCCGTGCATTCCAATCACTACACCTGCTGGAGACGTACCCGATGAAACTGCGCCTGGCGCTGTCCGCGCTGCTGTTCCTGCCGTTGCTCGCCCAGGCCGCACCGGCCACCTCGCCGCTGCTGGTCATCCATGGCGGCGCCGGCGTCGAGCGCAAGGACCTGTCACCGGCCGAAGAGAAGGCGGTACGTGAAGCGCTGCGGGCGGCGCTGCTGAAGGGGCATGCCGAACTGGCCGCGGGTCGCCCGGCGCTCGCTGCGGTCACCGCGGCGATCACCGTGCTGGAGGACGATCCCACCTTCAATGCCGGCAAGGGGGCGGTGTTCACCCACGACGGCCGCAACGAGCTGGATGCGGCGGTGATGGATGGCGCCACCCAGGCCGCGGGTGCGGTGGCCGGCGTGCAGCGGGTGCGCAACCCGATCCTGCTGGCGCAGGCCGTGATGCAGAAATCCAGGCACGTGATGATGGTCGGGCAGGGCGCAGAGGCGTTCGCGGTGGAACAGGGCATCACCCTGGTTGATCCGGCGTACTTCCGCACCGACAAGCGCTGGCAGCAGCTGCAGCGCGCGCTGAAGGAAGAGGCCAGCGGCCAGGCGCATGCCGACCTGGAGACCGCAAAGCACTTCGGTACCGTGGGTGCGGTCGCATTGGACGCGCAGGGGCATCTCGCGGCGGGCACCTCCACCGGCGGCATGACCAACAAGCGGTATGGACGTGTGGGTGATTCGCCGATCATCGGCGCCGGTACCTGGGCTGACGCGCGCTGCGCGGTGTCTGGCACCGGCTGGGGCGAGTACTACATCCGCAGTGCTGCCGCGCACGAGATCTGCGCACGCATGCGTTACCAGGGGCAGAGCCCGGAGCAGGCCGGCAAGGGCGTGATCAACGAGACGATCCCGCAGATGGGCGGCGATGGTGGTGCGATCGTGCTCGCCGCAGACGGAAAAATGGCCACGCCGTTCAACACCCAGGGCATGTATCGGGGCTGGATCGGCGCCGACGGAGTTCCCCATGTCGCAATTTTCGCCAGCGAGACCCTGCCGGTCCCCGGTCAATAACCTTGCGTATCAATGGGTTTGCGACAACGTGTGAAAAAGATGGAAAAAAGCGTTGACAGCCCCCCGTCCCATCAGCAGAATAAGCGGCTCACCACCACACACCGCAACGCTTCGGCGGCAACGGAATGGGGTGGTAAGGAGGGATACCCAAGCGGCCAACGGGGGCAGACTGTAAATCTGCTGGCTTACGCCTTCGGTGGTTCGAATCCACCTCCCTCCACCAGTTTCACGTTGTGACATTCCCGGCGCGGGAGTAGTTCAATGGTAGAACCTCAGCCTTCCAAGCTGATGGTGCGGGTTCGATTCCCGTCTCCCGCTCCATTGAATGAACTTTGAATATTATCGAGTTCATGTCATAATGCAAAACTCGGCTCACGTAGCTCAGTCGGTAGAGCACTTCCTTGGTAAGGAAGAGGTCGAAGGTTCGATTCCTTTCGTGAGCACCATCTTAAGCATCACCTCTCAGACGAATTCGAGATAAGCAGCCATGGCCAAGGGTAAGTTCGAGCGCACCAAGCCGCACGTCAATGTCGGCACCATCGGTCACGTCGACCACGGCAAGACCACGCTGACCGCCGCACTGACCAAGATCGGTGCCGAGCGCTTCGGTGGCGAGTTCAAGGACTACTCCTCGATCGACGCCGCTCCGGAAGAAAAGGCTCGTGGCATCACGATCTCGACCGCGCACGTCGAATACGAATCCCCGGTCCGTCACTACGCCCACGTCGATTGCCCGGGCCACGCTGACTACGTCAAGAACATGATCACCGGTGCCGCCCAGATGGACGGCGCGATCCTGGTGTGCTCGGCCGCTGACGGCCCGATGCCGCAGACCCGCGAGCACATCCTGCTGTCGCGTCAGGTCGGCGTGCCGTACATCGTCGTGTTCCTGAACAAGGCCGACATGGTTGACGACGCCGAGCTGCTCGAGCTGGTCGAGATGGAAGTGCGCGAGCTGCTGAGCAAGTACGACTTCCCGGGCGACGACACCCCGATCATCGCTGGTTCGGCCCGTCTGGCGCTGGAAGGCGACCAGAGCGACATCGGCGTGCCGGCCATCCTGAAGCTGGTCGACGCCCTGGACAGCTGGATCCCGGAGCCGGAGCGTGCGATCGACAAGCCGTTCCTGATGCCGGTGGAAGACGTGTTCTCGATCTCGGGCCGCGGCACCGTGGTGACCGGTCGTATCGAGCGCGGCGTGATCAAGGTTGGCGACGAAATCGAAATCGTCGGCATCCGTCCGGTGCAGAAGACCACCGTGACCGGCGTTGAAATGTTCCGCAAGCTGCTGGACCAGGGTCAGGCAGGCGACAACGCTGGCCTGCTGCTGCGCGGCACCAAGCGTGACGACGTCGAGCGTGGCCAGGTTCTGGCCAAGCCGGGTTCGATCAAGCCGCACACCAAGTTCGAAGGCGAAGTCTACGTCCTGTCGAAGGACGAGGGCGGCCGTCACACCCCGTTCTTCAACGGCTACCGTCCGCAGTTCTACTTCCGCACCACCGACATCACCGGCGCAGCTGCGCTGCCGGAAGGCGTCGAAATGGTGATGCCGGGTGACAACGTCAAGATGGTCGTCACCCTGATCAATCCGGTGGCAATGGACGAAGGCCTGCGCTTCGCCATCCGCGAAGGCGGCCGTACCGTCGGCGCCGGCGTGGTCTCGAAGATCATCGAGTAAGCCTGCAGTACCGGTGGTTGCATAGCGCCGCCGGTTACGCGAATGGCGGGCCGGGAACCTCGGTCCGCCTTCGCCGTCTAAGGGAAGGCAAGTTTCAAAACGTACGCCAGTAGCTCAATTGGCAGAGCAGCGGTCTCCAAAACCGCAGGTTGGGGGTTCGAGTCCCTCCTGGCGTGCCATCTGCCCACCTTATCCAGCGGCCTGGGCCGCTAAAGCAGACACAGCCTGATGAATAGCAAGATCGAACACTCCAAGGACAACTCCGCCAACGGTGGGGATATCGTCAAGTATGTCGCCGCATCGCTGCTGGTGCTGGCCGGTCTGTTCGTCTGGTTCTGGTTCTCCGCCGACTCCGGTCGCGCAACCCAGCTGGGTGCGTGGGCGGGTCAGCTGCGTGCGTTGGCGGTCGTAGTCGGTCTGGTTGGCGGTATCGGCGTGTTCATGCTGACCGGCAAGGGGCGCGACACCCGCGAATTCCTCTCCGAGTCGCGCTTCGAACTGCGCAAGGTGGTCTGGCCGACGCGCCAGGAAGCCATCCGCATGACCTGGGTCGTGATGGTGGTGGTGACCATTCTCAGTCTGTTGCTGGGTGGGTTCGATTACGTCATTCAGTGGCTGGTTCAGTTGTTCCTGAGCCGCTAAGGAGAATTGCATGAAGCGTTGGTACGTCGTTCACGCCTATTCGGGCTTCGAGAAGTCGGTGGCGCAGGCTCTGCGCGATCGCATCGTCCGTGACGGCATGGAAGAGCGCTTCGGCGATGTCCTGGTCCCGACCGAAGAAGTGGTCGAGATGCGCGCTGGCCAGAAGCGCCGTTCCGAGCGCAAGTTCTTCCCGGGTTACGTGCTGGTCCAGATCGAGACCCACGAAGAAGCCGGTATTCCGCGCATCGACAACGAAAGCTGGCACCTGGTCAAGGAAACCCCGCGCGTGATGGGCTTCATCGGCGGTACTGCCGACCGCCCGCTGCCGATCGCCGATTCCGAGGCCGAGGCCATCCTGAACCGTGTTCAGGAAGGTGTCGAGAAGCCGCGTCCGAAGGTGCTGTTCGAGCCGGGCCAGATGGTTCGTGTCACCGATGGCCCGTTCAACGATTTCAACGGTGTCGTCGAAGAAGTCAACTACGAGAAGAGCCGTCTGCGCGTCTCGGTGCTGATCTTCGGCCGTGCCACCCCGGTCGAGCTCGAGTTCGGCCAGGTCGAAAAGGCCGTCTGACCCGTCCTGTAGAGTCGAGCCATGCTCGACTCCAGGGTCTGGATGGTGTGGCAGTCGAGCATGGCTCGACTCTACAAAGGGAGCCGGGCCTTGCCCGGTTTCTTCTGTTTACGTGCCGCTTCAGGCATGTGAAGGAAAAACCTGATATAGTGCGCGGCTCCCCGCTGGGAAGCCAGCAGGACGAGGCCGCCGCAAGGTGGCCTTCAGCATGATTTCAAAACGCGATGCCGGGACGCGTGATTCCCGGTCCGATGGGGAGCCTGTTGTCGAAAGGCGCTAGCACCCGGAGAGCATACTCATGGCAAAGAAAGTTGTCGGTTACATCAAGCTGCAGGTGAAGGCCGGTCAGGCCAATCCCTCGCCGCCGGTCGGTCCTGCGCTGGGTCAGCGCGGTCTGAACATCATGGAATTCTGCAAGGCGTTCAACGCTGCCACGCAGAAGCTCGAGCCGGGCCTGCCGGTTCCGGTGATCATCACGGCCTACTCGGACCGTACGTTCACCTTCATCACCAAGAGCACCCCGGCCACCACCCTGCTGAAGAAGGCCGCTGGCATCTCGTCGGGCTCCAAGCGCCCGAACACCGAGAAGGTCGGCAAGGTCACCCGTAAGCAGCTGGAAGAGATCGCCAAGGCGAAGGAACCGGATCTGACTGCCGCCGATCTGGACGCCGCCGTGCGTACCATCGCTGGCTCTGCCCGTTCCATGGGCCTCGTGGTGGAGGGTTAATAAGATGGCACAGACCAAGCGTGAGAAGGCCATCAAGGCCGCCGTCGTTCCGGGCAAGGCATACGCCTTCGAGGACGCGATCAATATCCTGAAGAGCGCCACCAAGGCCAAGTTCGTCGAGTCGATCGACGTCGCTGTGCGCCTGGGCGTCGATGCGAAGAAGTCCGACCAGCAGGTCCGTGGCTCCACCGTGCTGCCGGCCGGTACCGGCAAGTCGGTCCGCGTCGCCGTGTTCGCTCCGGCCGGTGCCAAGGCTGATGAAGCCCTGGCCGCTGGCGCCGAAGCCGTCGGTATGGATGATCTGGCCGAGAAGATGCAGGCCGGCGATCTGAACTACGACGTCGTCATCGCAACCCCGGACGCCATGCGCGTCGTCGGTAAGCTGGGCACCGTGCTGGGCCCGCGCGGCCTGATGCCGAACCCGAAGGTCGGCACCGTTTCCCCGAACCCGGGTGAAGCCGTGAAGAACGCCAAGTCGGGTCAGGTCCGTTACCGCACCGACAAGGCCGGCATCATCCACTGCACCATCGGCAAGGCCGACTTCGCCGAAGACGCGCTGAAGTCGAACCTGACCGCGCTGCTGCTGGACCTGATCAAGGCCAAGCCGGCTACCTCGAAGGGCACCTACCTGCAGAAGGTTTCGGTCAGCTCGACGATGGGCCCGGGCGTCACCGTCGACCAGTCGTCGCTGACCCTGAAGTAATTGTTTGAAGCGGTCACGGCGCCCCTGGTGCCGTGACCGTGACATTTGAAGGCATCGCTGGCAGTGCATCGCCCGCGGTAGCCGTCAAAGACCGCAGGCGCGGTCGTGGCACTACCGGCGACGGGCACGGAAGCTCGATCTGGCAAGGAGTCGCCGCCGGAGCCGTCACGAACGCTTAATCGATTCCCCGGAATCAACCTGCGTAGATGGTGCCCTTCTGGAGTTTTTCTGGTTCACGCATGTCTGGGATTTCCCTGATTGCCTCCAGGTCTGGAACGGCCCACCCCCCGGAACATCATCCCGATGTTCCCGGCGTCCAGGACGGATGCCGCACAGGACCGCACACGGCAGGAGCCGTAAGCGGAGTTCAATAGGAGGAGTGCAATGGCTCTCAATCTGTCCCAGAAGCAAGAAGTAGTCGCCGAGCTGGCAGACGTCGCCGCCAAGGCCCACTCCTTGATCGCAGCCGAATACGCTGGCACCACGGTCGCCCAGATGACCGCGATGCGCAAGCAGGCTCGTGAAACCGGTGTTTTCTTGAAGGTTGTCAAGAACACCCTGGCTTCGCGCGCCGTTGAAGGCACCGAGTTCGCAGTCGCCCAGGACCAGATGGTTGGTCCGCTGCTGTACGCGTTCTCGCTCGAGGAGCCCGGCGCTGCCGGTCGCCTGATCAAGGAAGCCGCCAAGGGCAACGACAAGCTGAAGGCTAAGGTCGTCGCCATCGGTGGCGAAGTGTTCCCGGCAAGCCACGTCGACGTGCTGGCCTCGCTGCCGACCCGCGATCAGGCCCTGGCCATGCTGGCCCGCGTCCTGACCGAGCCGGTCACGATGTTTGCCCGCGCCATCAAGGCCGTTGGCGAGAAGCAGGGTGGTGGCGATGTCGCCGCTGACGCTGCCGAGCCGGCCGCCGAGACCGCCTGAGTTTCGACTTACCGTGGTTCCTGACGGAACCTCAACCCAGAAAATCATCCAAAGGTATTAATCATGTCCCTTACCAACGAACAGATCGTCGACGCCATCGCCGAGAAGTCCCTGATGGAAGTGATGGAGCTGGTCAAGGCCATCGAAGAGAAGTTCGGCGTCTCCGCCGCTGCTCCGGTTGCCGTGGCTGCTGCCGCTGGCCCGGCCGCTGCTGTTGAAGAGCAGACCGAGTTCACCGTCACCCTGAAGTCGGCCGGCGACAAGAAGGTCGAAGTCATCAAGGCTGTCCGCGCCATCACCGGCCTGGGCCTGAAGGAAGCGAAGGACCTGGCCGAAGCCGGTGGCGTCCTGAAGGAAGGCGCTTCGAAGGAAGACGCCGAGAAGATGAAGAAGGACCTGGAAGCTGCTGGCGCGACTGTCGAAGTCAAGTAAGCAGTTACCTTGCATCGTCACCGATTCACGGCGATGCAGCCAAGGCTGGGGGCGTAAGCCCCCGGCCTTTGGTCGTTGTTGCGGTGTTGTGGATCCACGCCATGCGTGGATGTAATCGGTAGATCCACGCCATGCGTGGATGCAAGAAGCAGCAAAAAGCCCAACACGGGCTGCAGTCAAACCCCGGCCGGCCAGCGCAGCGCGCGGCAGCAGGGGCGTGGTAGCAGACGAGTTGGCAGTTGGAAGTAGCGGGAGAAGGCGTGCTGGTGCCGGCAATACCAGCGACTTCCAACTGACAATTTCAAGTTTCCTTCTGGGTCGTGGACGCACGGCCCGCACAACAAGGTGGAAGACCTCATGACGTCCTATTCGTTCACCGAAAAAAAGCGTATCCGCAAGGATTTCGGCAAGCAGCGCTCGATTCTCGAAGTGCCGTTCCTGCTCGCCATCCAGGTGGATTCCTACCGTGAATTCCTGCAGGAAAACGTCGATCCGGCCAAGCGCACGGACCACGGCCTGCACGCTGCGCTGAAGTCGGTCTTCCCGATCGCCAGCTACAGCGGCAATGCTGCCCTGGAATACGTCGGCTACAAGCTGGGCGAGCCGGTCTTCGACGAGCGCGAGTGCCGCCAGCGTGGCATGAGCTACGGCGCCCCGCTGCGCGTGACCGTGCGCCTGGTGATCTACGACCGTGAGTCGTCGACCAAGGCCATCAAGTACGTGAAGGAGCAGGAGGTCTATCTGGGCGAAATCCCGCTGATGACCGAGAACGGCACCTTCATCGTCAACGGCACCGAGCGCGTCATCGTCTCGCAGCTGCACCGCTCGCCGGGCGTGTTCTTCGACCACGACCGTGGCAAGACCCACAGCTCGGGCAAGCTGCTGTACAGCGCCCGCATCATTCCTTACCGCGGTTCCTGGCTGGACTTCGAGTTCGACCCGAAGGACGCGCTGTTCACCCGTATCGACCGCCGCCGCAAGCTGCCGGTGTCGATCCTGCTGCGCGCGCTCGGCTACAGCAACGAAGAGATGCTGGCCGAGTTCTTCGAGATCAACACCTTCCACATCAACCCGGACGAAGGCGTCCAGCTGGAGCTGGTGCCGGAGCGCCTGCGTGGCGAGACCCTGGGCTTCGACCTGGCCGACGGCGACAAGGTCATCGTGGAAGCCGGCAAGCGCATCACCGCGCGCCACATCAAGCAGCTGGAAGCCTCGGGCATCGCTGCCCTGGCCGTGCCGGACGACTACATCGTCGGCCGCATCCTGTCGCACGACGTGGTCGATGCCTCGACCGGCGAACTGCTGGCGCAGGCCAACGACGAGATCAGCGACGAGCAGCTGCAGAACTTCCGCAAGGCCGGTGTTGATGCGGTCGGCACCCTGTGGGTGAACGACCTGGATCGTGGCCCGTACCTGTCCAACACCCTGCGCATCGACCCGACCAAGACCCAGCTGGAAGCGCTGGTCGAGATCTACCGCATGATGCGTCCGGGCGAGCCGCCGACCAAGGACGCCGCGCAGAACCTGTTCCACAACCTGTTCTTCACCTTCGAGCGCTACGACCTGTCCGCGGTCGGCCGCATGAAGTTCAACCGTCGCGTGGGCCGCAAGGAAACCACCGGCGAAGCCGTGCTGTACGACAGCAAGTACTTCGGTGAGCGCAACGACGAAGAGTCCAAGCGCCTGGTCGCCGCCCATGGCGACAGCTCCGACATCCTGGACGTGATCAAGGTCCTGACCGAGATCCGCAACGGTCGCGGCGTGGTCGACGACATCGACCACCTGGGCAACCGTCGCGTGCGTTCGGTCGGCGAAATGGCCGAGAACGTGTTCCGCGTCGGCCTGGTCCGCGTCGAGCGCGCGGTCAAGGAGCGCCTGTCGATGGCCGAGTCCGAAGGCCTGACCCCGCAGGAGCTGATCAACGCCAAGCCGGTCGCCGCTGCCATCAAGGAGTTCTTCGGCTCCTCGCAGCTGTCGCAGTTCATGGACCAGAACAACCCGCTGTCGGAAGTGACCCACAAGCGTCGCGTCTCGGCCCTGGGCCCGGGCGGTCTGACCCGTGAGCGCGCCGGCTTCGAAGTGCGCGACGTGCACCCGACCCATTACGGCCGCGTCTGCACCATCGAAACCCCGGAAGGCCCGAACATCGGCCTGATCAACTCGCTGGCCGTGTACGCCCGCACCAACCAGTACGGTTTCCTCGAGACCCCGTACCGCAAGGTCGTGGACGGCAAGGTCTATGACGAAGTCGAGTTCCTGTCGGCCATCGAAGAAAACGAGTACGTCATTGCGCAGGCCAACGCCCTGACCAATGCCGACAGCGTGCTGACCGAGCAGTTCGTTCCGTGCCGCTTCCAGGGCGAATCGCTGCTGAAGCCGCCGGCGGAAGTCCACTTCATGGACGTCTCGCCGATGCAGACCGTGTCGATCGCGGCCGCGCTGGTTCCGTTCCTGGAGCACGATGACGCGAACCGTGCACTGATGGGCGCCAACATGCAGCGTCAGGCCGTGCCGACCCTGCGTGCGCAGAAGCCGCTGGTCGGTACCGGTATCGAACGCGCCGTGGCGCGTGACTCCGGTGTGACCGTGAACGCCCGCCGTGGTGGCGAGATCGTGCAGATCGACGCGGCCCGCATCGTGGTCAAGGTCAACGAGGAAGAGATCGTTGGCGCCACCGACGCAGGCGTGGACATCTACAACCTGGTCAAGTACACCCGTTCGAACCAGAACACCTGCATCAACCAGCGTCCGCTGGTCCAGGTGGGTGACGTCATCGCCCGCGGCGACGTGCTGGCCGACGGTCCGTCCACCGACATCGGCGAACTGGCCCTGGGCCAGAACATGCTGATCGCGTTCATGCCGTGGAACGGCTACAACTTCGAAGACTCCATCCTGCTCTCCGAGCGCGTGGTGGAAGAGGATCGTTACACCACGATCCACATCGAAGAGCTGACCTGCGTCGCGCGTGACACCAAGCTGGGGCCGGAGGAAATCTCCGCCGACATCCCGAACGTCTCCGAGCAGGCGCTGAACCGCCTGGACGAGAGCGGCGTGGTGTACATCGGTGCCGAAGTCCGCGCCGGCGACATCATGGTCGGCAAGGTCACCCCGAAGGGCGAAAGCCAGCTGACCCCGGAAGAGAAGCTGCTGCGCGCGATCTTCGGCGAGAAGGCTTCGGACGTGAAGGACAGCTCGCTGCGCGTTCCGCCGGGCATGGACGGCACCGTCATCGACGTGCAGGTCTTCACCCGCGACGGCATCGAGAAGGACAAGCGCGCCCGCCAGATCGAAGAATCTGAAATCAAGCGCGTCAAGAAGGACTTCGACGACCAGTTCCGCATCCTGGAAGCCGCCATCTACATGCGTCTGCGTTCGCAGATCGTGGGCAAGGTGGTCAACGGTGGCGCTGGCCTGAAGAAGGGTGACGTGATCACCGACGCCTTCCTGGACGGCCTGAAGAAGGCTGACTGGTTCGCCCTGCGCATGAAGGACGAAGACGCTTCGGAAGCCATCGAGCGCGCGCAGAAGCAGATCCAGGCGCACGAGAAGGAATTCGAGCGTCGCTTCGCCGACAAGCGCGGCAAGATCACCGCCGGCGACGACCTCGCCCCGGGCGTGCTGAAGATGGTCAAGGTGTTCCTGGCCGTGAAGCGCCGCATCCAGCCGGGCGACAAGATGGCAGGCCGCCACGGCAACAAGGGTGTGGTCTCCAACGTGGTGCCGGTCGAGGACATGCCGTACATGGCCTCGGGCGAGACCGTCGACATCGTGCTGAACCCGCTGGGCGTGCCGTCGCGTATGAACATCGGCCAGATTCTGGAAGTGCACCTGGGCTGGGCGGCCAAGGGTCTGGGTCGCAAGATCCAGGCGATGATGGAAGCCCAGGCCGCCGTTGCCGACCTGCGCAAGTTCCTGGACGACATCTACAACCACGACGACACCAACGTGGCCAACCGTGTCGACCTGTCGCAGTTCAGCGACGAGGAACTGCTGCGCCTGGCCCGCAACCTGACCGACGGCGTGCCGATGGCCACCCCGGTGTTCGACGGCGCCACCGAAGCGGAAATCAAGCGCATGCTGGAACTGGCCGACCTGCCGAGCAGTGGCCAGACCCAGCTGTACGACGGCCGCACCGGTGAAGCGTTCGATCGCCACACCACCGTTGGTTACATGCACTACCTGAAGCTGAACCACCTGGTCGACGACAAGATGCACGCCCGTTCGACCGGTCCGTACTCGCTCGTTACCCAGCAGCCGCTGGGCGGCAAGGCGCAGTTCGGCGGCCAGCGCTTCGGTGAAATGGAAGTCTGGGCGCTGGAAGCCTACGGCGCGGCCTACACCCTGCAGGAAATGCTGACGGTGAAGTCCGATGACGTGCAGGGCCGCAACCAGATGTACAAGAACATCGTCGACGGTGAGCACGAGATGGTCGCGGGCATGCCGGAATCCTTCAACGTGCTCGTGAAGGAAATCCGCTCGCTGGCCATCAACATGGAACTGGAAGACAACTGATCCATGCCGGCGCGGCGGCCTCAACCGCCGCGCCGCTGGCAGTCAACTGAAAGCCCATCGACACAGCATTCCTCCTTCTGGAGAACACCATGAAAGACCTGCTCAACCTCTTCAACCAGCAGCGCCAGACGCTGGACTTCGACGCGATCAAGATCGCGCTGGCCTCGCCGGACCTGATCCGTTCGTGGTCCTTCGGCGAAGTGAAGAAGCCGGAAACCATCAACTACCGTACCTTCAAGCCGGAACGCGACGGCCTGTTCTGCGCCGCCATCTTCGGCCCGGTGAAGGACTACGAGTGCCTGTGCGGCAAGTACAAGCGCATGAAGCACCGCGGCGTGGTCTGCGAAAAGTGCGGCACCGAAGTGACCCTGGCCAAGGTGCGTCGCGAGCGCATGGGCCACATCGACCTGGCCTCGCCGGTCGCGCACATCTGGTTCCTGAAGTCGCTGCCGTCGCGCATCGGCCTGATGCTGGACATGACCCTGCGCGACATCGAGCGCGTGCTGTACTTCGAAGCCTACGTGGTGACCGAGCCGGGCCTGACCGCCCTGGAGCGCCGCCAGCTGCTGACCGAAGAACAGTACCTGCAGGCCCGCCAGGAGCACGGTGACGACTTCGACGCCGCCATGGGCGCCGAGGCCGTGTACGAACTGCTGCGCACGATCGACCTGCAGTCGGAAATGACCCGCCTGCGCGAGGAAATCGCTGCTACCGGTTCGGAAACCAAGCTCAAGCGCCTCACCAAGCGCATCAAGCTGATCGAAGCCTTCCTGGAATCGGGCAACCGTCCGGAATGGATGGTCATGACCGTGCTGCCGGTGCTGCCGCCGGACCTGCGTCCGCTGGTCCCGCTGGATGGCGGCCGCTTCGCGACCTCCGACCTGAACGACCTGTACCGCCGCGTCATCAACCGCAACAACCGCCTGCGCCGCCTGCTCGAACTGAGCGCGCCGGACATCATCGTGCGCAATGAAAAGCGCATGCTGCAGGAATCGGTCGATGCGCTGCTGGACAACGGCCGTCGTGGCCGTGCCATCACCGGCACCAACAAGCGCCCGCTGAAGTCGCTGGCCGACATGATCAAGGGCAAGCAGGGTCGCTTCCGCCAGAACCTGCTGGGCAAGCGCGTCGACTACTCGGGCCGTTCGGTCATCGTGGTCGGCCCGTACCTGCGCCTGCACCAGTGCGGCCTGCCGAAGAAGATGGCGCTTGAGCTGTTCAAGCCGTTCGTCTTCGCCAAGCTGCAGCGCCGTGGCCTGGCCACCACCATCAAGGCCGCCAAGAAGCTGGTCGAGCGCGAAGAAGCCGAAGTCTGGGACATCCTGGAAGAGGTCATCCGCGAGCATCCGGTGATGCTGAACCGTGCGCCGACCCTGCACCGTCTGGGCATCCAGGCGTTCGAGCCGGTGCTGATCGAAGGCAAGGCCATCCAGCTGCACCCGCTGGTCTGCACCGCGTTCAACGCCGACTTCGACGGTGACCAGATGGCCGTCCACGTGCCGCTCTCGCTGGAAGCCCAGCTGGAAGCGCGTGCGCTGATGATGTCGACCAACAACATCCTGTCGCCGGCCAACGGCGAGCCGATCATCGTGCCGTCGCAGGACGTCGTGCTGGGTCTGTACTACATGACCCGCTCGCTGGAAAACAAGAAGGGCGAGGGCATGGCCTTCGCCAACATCGCCGAAGTGAAGCGTGCCTACGACAACCGCGTGGTGGAACTGCACGCGCGCGTCAAGGTCCGCATCACCGAAGTGGTGACCGACGAAGACGGCGTCAAGCAGAACAAGACCTCGATCGTGGACACCACGATCGGTCGCGCCCTGCTGGCTGAAATCCTGCCGGAAGGCCTGCCGTTCGCGCTGGCCAACACCGAGCTGACCAAGAAGAACATCAGCCGCCTGATCAACTCCAGCTACCGCCAGCTGGGTCTGAAGGACACGGTCGTGTTCGCCGACAAGCTGATGTACACCGGCTTCGCCTACGCGACCCGCGCCGGCGTCTCGATCGGCATCGACGACATGCTGATCCCGGACGAGAAGAAGGGCATCCTCACCGAGGCCGAAGCCGAAGTGCTGGAAATCCAGGAGCAGTACCAGTCGGGTCTGGTCACCGCCGGCGAGCGCTACAACAAGGTGGTCGACATCTGGTCGCGCACCAACGAGCGCATCGCCAAGGCGATGATGGACACCATCGGTACCGAGAAGGTGGTCAATGCCAAGGGTGAGACCATCGACCAGAAGTCGATGAACTCGCTGTACATCATGGCCGACTCCGGTGCGCGTGGTTCGCAGGCGCAGATCCGTCAGCTGGCCGGCATGCGTGGCCTGATGGCGCGTCCGGACGGCTCGATCATCGAGACGCCCATCAAGGCGAACTTCCGCGAAGGCCTGAACGTGCAGGAGTACTTCAACTCCACCCACGGTGCCCGCAAGGGTCTGGCCGATACCGCGCTGAAGACCGCGAACTCGGGTTACCTGACCCGTCGTCTGGTCGACGTCGCGCAGGACGTGGTGATCACCGAGGTGGATTGCGGTACCACCGAAGGCCTGATCATGACCCCGATCGTGGAAGGCGGCGACGTGGTCGAGCCGCTGAAGGACCGCGTGCTGGGTCGCGTGGTTGCCGAGGACGTGTTCCTGCCGGGCAACGACGAAGATCCGATCGTCACCCGCAACACCCTGCTGGACGAAGCCTGGGTTGCCAAGCTGGAAGATGCCGGCGTGCAGACCATCAAGGTCCGCTCGACCATCTCCTGCGAATCGGCCTTCGGTGTCTGCTCGCGCTGCTACGGCCGCGATCTGGCCCGTGGCCACCTGGTCAACATCGGTGAAGCGGTCGGCGTCATCGCCGCCCAGTCCATCGGTGAGCCGGGTACCCAGCTGACCATGCGTACGTTCCACATCGGTGGTGCGGCGTCGCGAGCTGCTGCGGTCGACAACATCACCGTCAAGACCACCGGCTCGGTCAAGTTCAGCAACCTCAAGTCCGTCGAGCATGCCAACGGCTCGCTGGTGGCAGTGTCGCGCTCGGGCGAAATCTCGGTGCTCGATGCCCACGGCCGTGAGCGTGAGCGTTACAAGCTGCCGTACGGTGCGACCATCACGTCCAAGGACGGTGATGCGATCAAGGCTGGCCAGACCGTGGCCAACTGGGATCCGCATAACCACCCGATCGTGTCGGAAGTGGCCGGCTTCATCCGCTTCATCGACTTCGTCGACGGCATCACCGTCATCGAGAAGACCGACGAGCTGACCGGCCTGGCGTCGCGCGAAATCACCGATCCGAAGCGTCGTGGCACCCAGGCCAAGGACCTGCGCCCGATCGTGCGCATCGTCGACGCCAAGGGCAACGACCTGTCGATTCCGGGCACCGACCTGCCGGCGCAGTACCTGCTGCCGCCGCGCTCGATCGTCAACCTGCAGGACGGCGCTGCCGTCGGCGTGGGTGACGTGGTCGCCAAGATCCCGCAGGAAGCGTCGAAGACCCGCGACATCACCGGTGGTCTGCCGCGCGTGGCCGATCTGTTCGAAGCGCGCAAGCCGAAGGATCCGGCGGTGCTGGCCGAGCGTTCGGGCATCATCAGCTTCGGCAAGGACACCAAGGGCAAGCAGCGCCTGATCATCAAGGACACCGATGGTTCGGAGCACGAAGAGCTGATCCCGAAGTACCGCCAGGTCATCGTCTTCGAAGGCGAGCATGTCACCAAGGGTGAAACCATCGTGGACGGCGAGCCGAGCCCGCAGGACATCCTGCGCCTGCTGGGTGTCGAACCGCTGGCCGCCTACCTGGTGAAGGAAATCCAGGACGTGTACCGCCTGCAGGGCGTGAAGATCAACGACAAGCACATCGAGGTGATCACCCGCCAGATGCTGCGCAAGGTCGAGATCACCGACCAGGGCAGCAGCAAGTTCCTGAACGGCGAACAGGTGGAGCGCCAGCGCGTTATCGAGGAGAATGCCCGCCTTGCAGCCCGCAACGAGCTGCCGGCGCACTTCGATCCGGTCCTGCTGGGTATCACCAAGGCCTCGCTGGCGACCGAATCGTTCATCTCGGCCGCGTCGTTCCAGGAAACCACCCGCGTGCTGACCGAAGCGGCCGTCCGCGGCACCTCGGACAACCTGCGTGGCCTGAAGGAAAACGTCATCGTGGGTCGCCTGATTCCGGCCGGTACCGGCCTGGCGTACCACAGCAACCGCCGTCGCGGCGCTTCCGGTCTCACCGAGTCGGAAATGCAGACCCTGGCCGGCACCCCGGCCGCGGTCGAGGCACCGGTGGTTGAAGCTGAAGCTGAACAGGCTTCGGGCGAAGAATGAGGTATCCGGTCCGGCCACAAGGCCGGACCACCCATCGGTTCATCGATGGGATTGGGAAAGGGCAGGGTGGGCCACTCACGGTTCACCCCGCCAACCTGAACGGGGTACATGGAGGCCCCCCAGTAACGTTCCGGGATCAGGAACGGGCTTGACAGGAGGCGTTTGACTGCTTTCCTGGCAGGTTGCTACAATCGTCTGTCTCAGCAGGCCAGAATTTTGGCCTGCTTTAACATTTCCGCATCTCTGGTCGGATTTTCCGGCCACCAATCAGAAGAACCTACTGATGGCGACGATCAACCAGCTGGTCCGCAAGCCGCGGCAAGCGACCACCTACAAGAGTGCCTCGCCGGCGCTCGACAAGTGCCCGCAGCGCCGTGGCGTCTGCACCCGTGTCTACACCACCACTCCGAAGAAGCCGAACTCGGCTCTGCGCAAGGTTGCCAAGGTCCGCCTGACCAACCAGGAAGAAGTGATTTCCTACATCGGTGGTGAAGGCCACAACCTGCAGGAGCACTCCGTGGTCCTGATCCGCGGCGGTCGCGTCAAGGACCTGCCGGGTGTGCGTTACCACACCGTTCGTGGCTCGCTCGACGCCGCCGGCGTTGCCAAGCGTCGCCAGGCCCGTTCCAAGTACGGCGCCAAGCGTCCGAAGGCATAAGGAGAGAGCACTATGTCGCGTAAGGGTAATACTCCGCAGCGTTCCGTCCTGCCCGATCCGAAGCACGGAAGCGAAACCATCGCCCGCTTCATCAACATGGTCATGCAGAGCGGCAAGAAGTCCGTCGCCGAAAAGATCGTGTACGGCGCCATGGACGTGATCACCGAGAAGAACAGCAGCGCCAACGCCATTGAACTGGTGCAGAAGGCTCTGGACAACGTCGCTCCGGCGGTCGAAGTCAAGTCGCGCCGCGTCGGTGGTGCGACCTACCAGGTGCCGGTCGAAGTGCGCTCGTCGCGCAAGATGGCCCTGGCCATGCGCTGGCTGATCGACTCCGCGCGCAAGCGTGGTGAGAACACCATGCCGAAGAAGCTGGCTGCTGAACTGATCGACGCCTCGGAAAACCGTGGTGGCGCCATCAAGAAGCGCGAAGAAACCCACCGCATGGCCGAAGCCAACAAGGCCTTCGCCCACTACCGCTGGTGAGTTTGACGGCCTTGTAAAACAGGCAGGGCAGCACCACTTCGGTGCGTGCTGCCTCGCGGTCCCAGAAAGACTGCGCCAATCCGAAGGCCGCCGAAAGGCGGCGTTCGGCCATCCGAAATCCAAGAAATCTGAGAGGCTCCCGTGGCCCGTTCCACTCCCATCGAGCGTTACCGTAACTTCGGCATCATGGCTCACATCGATGCCGGCAAGACCACCACGTCCGAGCGCATCCTGTTCTACACCGGCAAGAGCCACAAGATCGGTGAAGTGCATGACGGCGCCGCCACCATGGACTGGATGGAGCAGGAGCAGGAGCGTGGCATCACGATCCAGTCCGCTGCCACCACCGCGTTCTGGAAGGGCATGGACAAGTCCCTGCCGGAGCACCGCTTCAACATCATCGACACCCCCGGGCACGTCGACTTCACCATCGAAGTGGAGCGCTCGCTGCGCGTGCTCGACGGTGCCGTCTTCGTCCTGTGCGCCGTCGGTGGCGTGCAGCCGCAGTCGGAAACCGTGTGGCGCCAGGCCAACAAGTACCACGTGCCGCGCATCGCGTTCGTCAACAAGATGGACCGCACCGGTGCCAACTTCCAGAAGGTCGTCGGCCAGCTGAAGGCCAAGCTGGGCGCGGTTGCCGTGCCGATGCAGCTGCCGATCGGCGCTGAAGACAACTTCAAGGGCGTCGTCGACCTGCTGAAGATGAAGGCCATCCACTGGGATGAGGCTTCGCAGGGCATGAAGTTCGAGTACAGCGACATCCCGGCTGATCTGCAGGCGGCTGCGGAAGAGGCTCGCCAGTTCATGGTCGAGACCGCTGCCGAAGCCAGCGAAGAGCTGATGGAAAAGTATCTGGGCGGCGAAGAGCTGGCCGAGGCCGAAATCATCAACGCGCTGCGTACCCGCACCCTGGCCACCGAGATCGTGCCGATGTACTGCGGCTCGGCCTTCAAGAACAAGGGCGTGCAGGCCATGCTGGACGGCGTGATCCAGCTGCTGCCGTCGCCGGTCGACGTGCCGGACGTGAAGGGCGTGGACGTTGACGACGACACCGTCGAAATGACCCGCAAGTCGGACGACAAGGCGCCGTTCTCGTCGCTGGCCTTCAAGATCATCACCGACCCGTTCGTCGGCGCGCTGACCTTCTTCCGTGTCTACTCGGGCACCCTGAACGGTGGCGACACCGTGCTGAACTCGGTGAAGGGCAAGAAGGAGCGCATCGGCCGCATCCTGCAGATGCACTCGAACAACCGCGAGGAAATCAAGGAAGTTCTGGCCGGTGACATCGCCGCGGCCGTGGGCCTGAAGGACACCACCACCGGTGACACCCTGTGCGCCGTGGACGCCCCGATCATCCTGGAGCGCATGACGTTCCCGGAGCCGGTGATCTCGATGGCCGTCGAGCCGAAGACCAAGTCGGACCAGGAAAAGATGGGTCTGGCCCTGGGCCGTCTGGCGCAGGAAGATCCGTCGTTCCGCGTCAAGACCGACGAAGAATCCGGCCAGACCATCATCTCGGGCATGGGCGAGCTGCACCTGGACATCATCGTCGACCGCCTGAAGCGCGAGTTCAACGTTGAAGCCAACGTCGGTGCGCCGCAGGTGGCCTACCGCGAAACCATCACCCTGGCCGACGTCAAGTCGGACTACAAGCACGCCAAGCAGTCCGGTGGTAAGGGTCAGTACGGTCACGTCGTGATTGAGCTGTCGCCGATCACCGCTGAAGATCGTGCCGATCCGAAGATCGCTCCGATGATCAAGGACGACTTCCTGTTCATCAACGACATCACCGGCGGCGTGATCCCGAAGGAATTCATTCCGTCGGTTGAAAAGGGCCTGCGCGAAACCATCACCAGCGGTCCGCTGGCTGGCTTCCCGGTCGTGGACGTCAAGGTGAAGCTGGTGTTCGGTTCGTACCATGACGTCGACTCCTCGGAAATGGCGTTCAAGCTGGCTTCGTCGATGGCCTTCAAGCAGGGCTTCGCCAAGGCCAAGCCGGTGCTGCTGGAGCCGATCATGAAGGTCGAGATCGTGACCCCGGAGGATTACCAGGGTGACGTGATGGGCGACGTCAGCCGTCGTCGCGGCGTGCTGCAGGGTTCCGACACCACCGGTGACGGTTCGGCCAGCATCATCAACGCGATGATCCCGCTGGGTGAAATGTTCGGTTACGCCACTGCACTGCGTTCGCAGACCCAGGGCCGCGCCACCTTCACCATGGAATTCGATCACTACGAGCCGGCGCCGACCAACATCGCCGAAGCCGTCATGAAGAAGGGCTGAGCCTCGCTCAGCCTCTCTTGAAACCACTTACGAACAATCAAGGTATAGAACAATGGCAAAGGGTAAGTTCGAGCGCACCAAGCCGCACGTCAACGTCGGCACCATCGGTCACGTCGACCACGGCAAGACCACGCTGACCGCTGCACTGACCAAGATCGGTGCCGAGCGCTTCGGTGGCGAGTTCAAGGATTACTCCTCGATCGACGCCGCTCCGGAAGAAAAGGCTCGTGGCATCACGATCTCGACCGCGCACGTCGAATACGAATCCCCGGTCCGTCACTACGCCCACGTCGATTGCCCGGGCCACGCTGACTACGTCAAGAACATGATCACCGGTGCCGCCCAGATGGACGGCGCGATCCTGGTGTGCTCGGCCGCTGACGGCCCGATGCCGCAGACCCGCGAGCACATCCTGCTGTCGCGTCAGGTCGGCGTGCCGTACATCGTCGTGTTCCTGAACAAGGCCGACATGGTTGACGACGCCGAGCTGCTCGAGCTGGTCGAGATGGAAGTGCGCGAGCTGCTGAGCAAGTACGACTTCCCGGGCGACGACACCCCGATCATCGCTGGTTCGGCCCGTCTGGCGCTGGAAGGCGACCAGAGCGACATCGGCGTGCCGGCCATCCTGAAGCTGGTCGACGCCCTGGACAGCTGGATCCCGGAGCCGGAGCGTGCGATCGACAAGCCGTTCCTGATGCCGGTGGAAGACGTGTTCTCGATCTCGGGCCGCGGCACCGTGGTGACCGGTCGTATCGAGCGCGGCGTGATCAAGGTTGGCGACGAAATCGAAATCGTCGGCATCCGTCCGGTGCAGAAGACCACCGTGACCGGCGTTGAAATGTTCCGCAAGCTGCTGGACCAGGGTCAGGCAGGCGACAACGCTGGCCTGCTGCTGCGCGGCACCAAGCGTGACGACGTCGAGCGTGGCCAGGTTCTGGCCAAGCCGGGTTCGATCAAGCCGCACACCAAGTTCGAAGGCGAAGTCTACGTCCTGTCGAAGGACGAGGGCGGCCGTCACACCCCGTTCTTCAACGGCTACCGTCCGCAGTTCTACTTCCGCACCACCGACATCACCGGCGCAGCTGCACTGCCGGAAGGCGTCGAAATGGTGATGCCGGGTGACAACGTCAAGATGGTCGTCACCCTGATCAACCCGGTGGCAATGGACGAAGGCCTGCGCTTCGCCATCCGCGAAGGCGGCCGTACCGTCGGCGCCGGCGTGGTCTCGAAGATCATCGAGTAATCTGGTAGTATTTGCGCCCCGATGTTGCCTGGGTAGGGCATCGGGGCGTATCAAATGGGAAAGCAGGCACAGGATGTGCCTTGTGTTCCCCGGACCAGGAAGGGTCAATGCCATTCAGGCGGCGTCAACAGGCGACTGTTGACAGCTGCCTTGCGTGCCATTATGCTTCTACGTCTGGGCAGGCCTGGGAACGGGTCTGCCTACGTTTTTGAGGTCTATGGAGTGACCTTGTCGGCCTGCAGGAGTGTGGGCCGTCCGTATTCAGGAATTTCATGGGGCAAAGCAACCCAGAGGCTTTGTCTGTCGCTCTTTTAACGAAGGAACCTACCGCCATGGCGGACCAAAAGATCCGGATCCGGCTGAAAGCGTTCGATCATCGTCTGATCGACCGTTCGGCCAGCGAGATCGTTGAAACGGCAAAGCGGACCGGCGCGCAAGTGCGTGGCCCGATCCCGCTGCCGACCAAGATCGAGCGTTACACCGTTCTCGTTTCCCCGCACGTCGACAAGGACGCGCGTGACCAGTACGAGACCCGCACGCACAAGCGCGTGCTCGATATCGTTGACCCGAATGACAAGACCGTGGACGCGCTGATGAAGCTCGAACTGGCTGCCGGCGTCGACGTTCAGATCAAGCTGACCTGAGGACTACGACCATGACGAAGAAGTATTCGTTGGGCTTCGTGGGCCGCAAGGCTGGCATGAGCCGCGTGTTCACTGAAGATGGCCGCTCCATCCCGGTGACCCTGATCGAAGCAACCCCGAACCGCATCGCGCAGATCAAGACCGTCGAAACCGACGGCTACAGCGCCGTGCAGGTGACCGTCGGCGCGCGTCGCGCTGCCCTGGTCAACAAGCCGGAAGCCGGCCACTTCGCCAAGGCGAAGGTGGAAGCGGGTCGTGGCCTGTGGGAATTCCGCGTTGAAGACGCGCAGCTCGGCGATTTCGCCGTTGGCGGCGAAGTCAAGGCGGACATCTTCGAAGTCGGCCAGATCGTCGACGTCCAGGGTGTCACCAAGGGTAAGGGCTTCCAGGGCACCATCAAGCGCCACAACTTCCGTATGGGCGATGCAACCCACGGTAACTCGCTGTCGCATCGCGCGCCGGGTTCGCTGGGCCAGCGCCAGACCCCGGGTCGCGTTTTCCCGGGCAAGAAGATGTCGGGCCACATGGGCGCGGTGCAGCAGAGCACCCAGAACCTGGAAGTGGTCAAGGTCGACGTCGAGCGCGGTCTGATCGCGGTTCGCGGCGCCGTTCCGGGCGCGGCGGGTGGCGATGTGATCGTCCGTCCGGCGAGCAAGGCATAAGGAGAGATGACGATGGAACTCGTTATCACGGGTAGCAACAACAAGGTCTCGGTCTCCGAAGCCGTGTTCGGTCGCGATTTCAGCGAAGATCTGGTCCACCAGGTCGTCGTTGCTTACCGCAACGCCGGTCGCGCCGGCACCAAGGCACAGAAGACTCGCTCTGAAGTGGCTGGTACCACCAAGAAGTCGAAGAAGCAGAAGGGCGGCGGCGCGCGTCATGGCGCACTGACGGCTCCGATCTTCGTCGGCGGCGGTGTCACCTTCGCGGCCAAGCCGCGCAGCTTCGAGCAGAAGGTCAATCGCAAGCAGTACCGTGCCGCCATGTGCGCGATCCTGTCCGAGCTGAACCGTCAGGGCCGTCTGACCATCGTGGAGTCCTTCGACGTCGAAGTGACCAACACGAAGGGTCTGATCGCCAAGCTGGCCGGCCTGGAAGTGGGCAAGCGCCCGCTGATCGTCACCGAAGAAGCGTCCGAGCACCTGTACCTGTCCGCCCGCAATCTGCCGTACGTGCAGGTGCGTGACGTCCAGGGTCTGGATCCGGTCTCGCTGGTGGGTGCCGACACGGTCGTCATCACCGCTGACGCGGTCAAGAAGGTCGAGGAGTGGCTGGCATGAACAGCAACGAAAAAATCTTCAGCGTGCTGCGTGCCCCGCGTGTCTCCGAAAAGACCGCGCGCCTGCAGGAACTCTCCAACCAGTATGTCTTCGAAGTTTCGAACGAAGCCACCAAGGCCGATGTAAAGGCCGCGGTTGAGCAGCTGTTCGACGTCAAGGTCGAAGCCGTCAACGTGGTCAACGTCAAGGGCAAGAACAAGTCCTTCCGTAACCGTGCTGGCCGCCGCGGCGATTGGCGCAAGGCGTACGTTCGCCTGGCCGATGGCCAGTCGATCGATGTAACGGCCAAGGCCTGAGGTACATCCCATGCCATTGATGAAATTCAAGCCCACTTCCCCCGGCCGCCGTTCGGCCGTGCGTGTGGTCACTCCCGACCTGCACAAGGGTGCTCCGCACGCCGCGCTGGTCGAGTCGCAGAGCCGCTCGGGTGGTCGTAACCACCATGGCCGCATCACCGTGCGTCACGTCGGTGGTGGTGCCAAGCAGCACTACCGCATCATCGACTTCAAGCGCAACAAGCTGGGCATCCCGGCGCGCGTGGAACGCATCGAATACGATCCGAACCGCACCGCCCACATCGCTCTGCTGTGCTACGTCGACGGTGAGCGTCGCTACATCATCGCCCCGAAGGGCCTGAAGGCTGGTGATCAGGTGATCGCTGGTTCGGATGCCCCGATCAAGGCTGGCAACACCCTGCCGCTGCGCAACATCCCGGTCGGCACCACCATCCACTGCATCGAACTGAAGCCGGGCAAGGGCGCTCAGATCGCTCGCGCCGCCGGTGCGGCCGTGCAGCTGGTGGCTCGCGAAGGCATCTACGCCACCCTGCGCCTGCGCTCGGGTGAAATGCGCAAGGTTCCGGTCGAGTGCTGCGCCACCATCGGCGAAGTCGGCAACGACGAGCACAGCCTGGAAAAGCTGGGCAAGGCCGGTGCCAAGCGTTGGCGCGGCGTCCGCCCGACCGTTCGTGGTGCTGCCATGAACCCGGTTGACCACCCGCACGGTGGTGGTGAGGCCAAGGCCGGCCAGGGTAACCCGCATCCGGTCACCCCGTGGGGTGTCCCGACCAAGGGTTACAAGACGCGCCATAACAAGCGCACTCAGCAGTTCATCGTCCGCGATCGTAGGGGCTAATCGACCATGGCACGTTCACTCAAGAAGGGCCCGTTCGTCGATCACCACCTCGTCAAGAAGGTGGAGGCCGCTGCGGGCAGCAAGAAGCCGATCAAGACCTGGTCGCGCCGTTCGATGATCCTGCCTGACATGGTAGGCGTCACCATTGCCGTGCATAACGGCAAGAACCACATCCCGGTTCTCGTCAACGAGAACATGGTCGGCCACAAGCTCGGCGAATTTGCCATCACCCGGACCTTCAAGGGTCACGGTGGTGACAAGAAGTCGGGCAAGTAAGGAGAGATGACAATGGAAGCGAAAGCCATCCTGCGCACTGCGCGCATCTCCCCGCAGAAGGCTCGTCTGGTCGCTGACCAGGTGCGCGGTCTGCCGGCCGAGCGTGCGGTCAACCTGCTGAAGTTCTCGGACAAGAAGGCTGCCCACCTGATCAAGAAGGTGGTGGAGTCGGCTATTGCAAATGCCGAGAACAACCAGGGCGCCGACGTCGACGAGCTGAAGGTTCAGACCATCATGGTTGATGAAGGTCCGACCCTGAAGCGTTTCATGGCGCGGGCGAAAGGCCGCGGTACCCGCATCCTCAAGCGCACCAGCCACATCACTGTGGTTGTGGGCGCCGCCAAGTAAGCGGATAAGGAAAAGACCATGGGTCATAAAGTTCATCCGATTGGTATCCGCCTCGGCATTTCCAAGGACTGGAACTCCAAGTGGTACGCCAACAAGGCCGAGTTCGCTGGTTACCTGGCAGCCGACCTGAAAGTGCGCGAAATGCTGCGCAAGAAGCTGGCTCAGGCCGGCATCAGCAAGATCCTGATCGAGCGTCCGGCCAAGACCGCTCGCGTGACGATCCACACCGCCCGTCCGGGCGTGGTGATCGGCAAGCGCGGTGAGGACATCGAGAAGCTGCGCAAGGAAGTGAGCGAGATGATGGGCGTCCCGGCGCACATCAACGTCACCGAAGTGCGCAAGCCGGAACTGGACGCGCAGCTCGTTGCCGAGTCGATCGCCCAGCAGCTGGAGCGTCGCATCATGTTCCGCCGTGCAATGAAGCGCTCGGTCGGCAACGCGATGCGCCTGGGTGCCCTGGGCATCAAGGTCAACGTCGGTGGCCGCCTCAACGGTGCAGAAATTGCCCGTTCGGAGTGGTACCGCGAAGGCCGCGTGCCGCTGCACACCCTGCGTGCCGACATCGACTATGGCTTCGCTGAAGCCAAGACGACCTACGGCATCATCGGCATCAAGGTCTGGATCTACAAGGGCGAGGTCTTCGATTTCTCCCAGGTTGGCCAGGAAAAGCAGGACGACACCCCGTCGCGCAACGATCGTCACGATCGCGGCGACCGTGGTGACCGTCAGCGCCCGGCCCGTGAAGCGAGGTAACGACAATGTTGCAACCCAAGCGAACCAAGTACCGCAAGGTACACAAGGGCCGTAACGATGGCCTGAGCTGGAGCGCCAACGCTGTCAGCTTCGGCGAATACGGCCTGAAGGCAACCGCACACGGTCAGCTGACCGCGCGTCAGATCGAAGCGGCCCGCCGCTCGATCAGCCGCTACGTCAAGCGCGGCGGCAAGATGTGGATCCGCGTGTTCCCCGACAAGCCCATCACCAAGAAGCCCATCGAAGTCCGAATGGGTTCTGGTAAGGGCAACGTGGAATACTGGGTGGCCCAGATCCAGCCCGGCCGCATGATCTATGAAATCGAGGGTGTTTCCGAGGAAGTGGCTCGCGAGGCGTTCCGCCTGGCCGCCGCCAAGCTCTCGGTCACCACCACTTTCGTGACCCGTACGGTGCGCTGATGGATATCAAAACTCTCCGTGAAAAGTCGGCTGACGAACTCAAGGCCCACCTGATCGACCTGCGTAAGGAACAGTTCTCTGTCCGTATGCAGCAGGTCACCGGCCAGCTGCCGAAGACCCACGACATTCGCCGGGTCCGTCGCGAGATTGCTCGCGTCAAGACCCTGCTCGGCAGCACGAAGTAAGGATGGCCGCTATGAGCGACAATACTGAAAAGAAGACGCTGCGCACGGTCGAAGGCCGTGTCGTCAGCAACAAGATGGACAAGACGGTTACCGTCCTGGTTGAGCGTCAGGTCAAGCACGCGCTGTACGGCAAGTACATCAAGCGCTCGACCAAGCTGCACGCCCACGATGCCGACAACGCCTGCAAGGAAGGCGATGTCGTCCGCGTGACCGAGATTGCTCCGATGTCCAAGACCAAGAACTGGCGCGTGGTGGAAGTCATCACGCGTGCGGCTGAATAAGGAGTCTGAATCATGATCCAGATGCAGAGCTACCTTGACGTCGCGGACAATTCGGGTGCCAAGCAGGTGATGTGCTTCAAGGTGCTGGGTGGTTCCAAGCGCCGTTACGCCGGCATCGGCGACATCATCAAGGTCACCGTGAAGGATGCGATTCCGCGCGGCAAGGTCAAGAAGGGTGAAGTGTATGACGCCGTCGTGGTGCGTACCCGCAAGGGTGTGCGTCGCGCCGACGGCTCGCTGATCCGCTTCGACGGCAACGCTGCCGTTCTGCTGAACAGCAAGCAGGAGCCGATCGGTACCCGTATCTTCGGGCCGGTGACCCGTGAACTTCGTTCGGAGAAGTTCATGAAGATCGTCTCGCTCGCTCCCGAAGTGCTGTGAGCGACAGGAGATAATCATGGCTAACCGTATCAAGAAGGGCGACCAGGTTGTCGTCAACGCTGGCAAGGACAAGGGCAAGCAGGGCGAAGTCGTCCGCGTCGATGGCGACCGTGTGGTCGTCGCCAACGTGAACATCGTCAAGCGCCACACCAAGCCGAACCCGCAGGCAGGTGTTGCCGGCGGCGTGGTCGAGCGCGAAGCTTCGATCCATATCTCCAACGTGAATGTTCTGAACCCGGCTTCGGGCAAGGGCGAACGCGTTGGCTTCAAGGTGCTGGAGGATGGACGCAAACTGCGTGTGTTCCGCTCCAGCGGTGAGGCGCTCGACGCCTGAGGAATGAGAAGATGAGTTCCCGTCTCGAAAAGTTCTACAAGGACGAAGTGGTGCCGGCGCTGATGAAGCAGTTCGGCTACACCAATCCGATGGAAGTGCCGAAGCTGGTCAAGGTCACCCTGAACATGGGTGTCGGCGAAGCGGCCACCAACAAGAAGATCCTGGAAAACGCCGTCGGCGACATGACCAAGATTTCCGGCCAGAAGCCGGTTGTCACCAAGTCGCGTGTGTCGGTTGCGTCGTTCAAGATCCGCGATGGTTGGCCGATCGGCTGCAAGACCACGCTGCGTCGCCACAAGATGTACGAGTTCCTGGATCGCCTGATCAACATCTCGCTGCCGCGCGTGCGCGACTTCCGTGGTGTTTCCGGTCGTTCCTTCGACGGCCGCGGCAACTTCAACATGGGTGTGAAGGAGCAGATCATCTTCCCGGAAATCGACTTCGACGCCGTCGACGCGATCCGCGGTATGGATATCGCCATCACCACCACTGCGAAGACCGACGCGGAAGCGAAGGCGCTGCTGGCAGCGTTCAAGTTCCCGTTCCGTAACTGATCTGTCGAGGAAACCGAAATGGCAAAGACCTCCATGGTCAACCGCGACATCAAGCGGGAAAAGCTGGCAAAGAAGTACGCTGAAAAGCGTGCGGCTCTGAAGAAGATCGTGTCCTCCGTGGACGCGACCTACGAAGAGAAGATCGACGCCGCAACCAAGCTGGCCAAGCTGCCGCGCGATTCGTCGCCGAGCCGCCAGCGCAACCGTTGCGAGCTGTCGGGTCGTCCGCGTGGCGTCTACAGCAAGTTCGGCCTGGGCCGTAACAAGCTGCGTGAAGCCACCATGCGTGGCGACGTCCCGGGTCTGCGCAAGGCCAGCTGGTAATCCCAGCCGGCCCTGCGATCAGGAGCCCCTTCGGGGGTTCCTGAACCGGGCAGGGGAGGCATTCAGCTTTCCCGACGCAAAAAAACCGAAGAGCCCGGCGCAAGCCGGGCTCTTTTGGCGTATACTCCCGCGTCTTGCCCTGCGCAAACGGGGTCGTAGGAGTGGGCTTCCGGCCCGCTGCATCAAGGGACCTGGCCCGTTTCCAGGAGACAACAGATTTTCGCGAAAGCGGATATCGGTGCACTCAAAGGTACTCATATGAGCATGACTGATCCCATCGCCGACCTGCTGGTCCGCATCAAGAATGCGGCCGCGGTAGGCAAGCAGACGGTGAAGGCCCCGTCGTCCAAGATCAAGGTTGCGATCGCCCAGGTCCTGAAGGACGAGGGTTACATCACCGACCTGCGCGTGACCCAGCTGGAAAACAACAAGTCCGAGCTGGAAATCGTGCTGAAGTATTTCGAAGGCAAGCCGGTCATCGCGACCCTGAAGCGCTTCTCGCGTTCGGGCCTGCGCCAGTACCGCGGCAAGAGCGAGCTGCCGAAGGTCATGAACGGCCTGGGTATCTCCATCATTTCCACCTCCAAGGGCATCATGACTGATGCGCAGGCGCGCCAGCTGGGCGTCGGCGGCGAAGTCCTGTGCTTCGTGGCCTAAGGCGAAAGGAGTAGAACTATGTCCCGCGTAGCCAAGAAGCCGATTACCCTGGGTAAGGTTGAACTGAACGTCCAGTCGGACAGCGTCACCGCCAAGGGCCCGAAGGGTACCCTGTCGCTGGCCAAGCCGGCCGGTATTGCCATCAACGTCGACAACGGCGTTGCCACCCTGAGCACCGAGAACGCCGAGCTGGTCGCACTGACCGGTACCGTGCGTGCGATCCTGTCCAACATGGTCAAGGGCGTGTCCGAAGGCTTCGAGCGCAAGCTGGAGCTGGTCGGCGTGGGTTACCGCGCTGCCATGCAGGGCAAGGACCTGAGCCTGTCCCTGGGCTTCTCGCACCCGGTCGTGTTCGTGGCGCCGGAAGGCATCACCATCACCACTCCGACCCAGACCGAGATCCTGGTCCAGGGCGCTGACAAGCAGGTCGTCGGTGAAGTTGCCGCCAAGATCCGTGCGTTCCGCAAGCCGGAGCCGTACAAGGGCAAGGGCGTGAAGTACTCCGACGAAGTCATCATCCGTAAGGAAGCCAAGAAGGCATAAGCGCGAGTCCCTCGCAAGAGCCCGCACATCCCTGTGCGGACTTCTCAGGGAAAAGCTCTTCCTTCAGCTTTCAAGGAATAATCAAAATGAACAAGAACATCGCCCGCCTGCGTCGCGCCAAGTCGACCCGCGCCCACATCCGTGAGCTCGGCGTCGCCCGCCTGTCGGTGCTGCGCACCGGCCAGCACCTGTACGCCCAGGTCTTCACCGCCGACGGTTCCAAGGTGCTGGCTGCCGCCAACACCACCCAGACCGACGTCAAGGAAGGCCTGAAGAACGGCAAGAACGCCGACGCCGCCGCCAAGGTCGGCCGTATCGTCGCTGAGCGCGCCAAGGCCGCCGGCGTCGAGAAGGTTGCCTTCGATCGTTCGGGCTACCGCTACCACGGCCGCATCAAGGCCCTGGCAGAAGCCGCCCGCGAAGCCGGCCTGCAGTTCTAAGGGATAAGGGCAGGGGACCTGTGGTCTCCTGCCCGCCTGCTCGCCCGCCTGAGTGAGGCGGGACGGCGCCACTCTTCTGCAGTGGTTCACCGGAACAACGCGACATTCCACAACCATAAGCGGCCTCGAGCCGTACATACCCAAACAACCAAGGAATCAACATGGCAGAAGAGCGTCAGCAGCGGGGTCGCGATCGCGACCGTAACCGCGAAGAGAAGATCGACGACGGCATGATCGAAAAGCTGGTCGCGGTCAACCGCGTCAGCAAGACCGTCAAGGGTGGCCGCCAGTTCACCTTCACCGCCCTGACCGTTGTCGGCGACGGCGAAGGCAAGGTCGGTTTCGGTTATGGCAAGGCCCGCGAAGTGCCGGTCGCCATCCAGAAGTCGATGGAACAGGCCCGCAAGAACCTGGTCAGCGTTGACCTGAACAACGGCACCCTGTGGCACACCATCAAGGATGGTCACGGCGCAGCCCGCGTGTTCATGCAGCCGGCTTCGGAAGGTACCGGTGTGATCGCCGGCGGTGCCATGCGCGCCGTGCTGGAAGCCGTTGGCGTGAAGAACGTGCTGGCCAAGGCCACCGGTTCGCGCAACCCGATCAACCTGGTGCGTGCCACCGTGAAGGGCCTGTCTGCTGCGCAGTCGCCGGCCCGCATCGCGGCCAAGCGCGGCAAGAAGGTGGAGGAACTCAACCATGGCTAATGAGTCCAACAAGACTGTCAAGGTCCGCCTGGTGCGTGGCCTGCGTGGCACCCAGTCGCGTCACCGCCTGTCGGTGCGTGCCCTGGGCCTGAACAAGCTCAACGATGTGCGTGAACTGAAGGACAGCCCGCAGGTGCGCGGCCTGATCAACAAGGTTCAGTACCTCGTCCAGGTTGAGGAGTAATCGACCATGACTCTGCGTCTCAATGAACTGAGCCCGGCACCGGGCGCCCGCACCGAGCGTACCCGCGTCGGTCGCGGTATCGGCTCGGGCCTGGGCAAGACTGCCGGCCGCGGCCACAAGGGTTCGTTCGCCCGCAAGGGTGGCGGCAAGATCAAGGCTGGCTTCGAAGGCGGCCAGACCCCCATGCAGCGTCGTCTGCCGAAGATCGGCTTCCGTTCGCCGATCGCCAAGGACACCGCTGAAGTGCTGCTGTACGCGCTGGACAAGCTGCCGGCCGGTGAGATCGACTTCGCCGCCCTGCGTGCTGCCAAGCTGGTCCCGAGCACTGCCAAGAAGGCCAAGGTCGTCGTCAAGGGCGAAGTGACCAAGGCGTTCACCCTGAAGGGTATTGCTGCCACGGCTGGTGCCAAGGCCGCGATCGAAGCTGCCGGCGGCAGCGTAACGGAGTAAGAAAATCATGGCGCAAGCTGGCATCGGTAACCTCGCGGGCGGAATGGGCAAGTTCACTGAACTTCGCCAACGTTTGCTGTTCGTCGTCGGGGCTTTGATCGTCTATCGCATCGGCTGCTACGTGCCGGTGCCGGGCGTCAATCCCGATGCCATGCTTGCCATGATGCAACAGCAGGGCGGCGGCATCGTGGACATGTTCAACATGTTCTCGGGCGGCGCCCTGCACCGTTTCAGCATCTTCGCGCTGAACGTGATGCCGTACATCTCGGCATCGATCGTGATGCAGCTGGCCGTGCACATCTTCCCCGCCCTGAAGGCGATGCAGAAGGAAGGTGAGTCCGGCCGCCGCAAGATCACCCAGTATTCGCGCATCGGCGCCGTGCTGCTGGCAGTGGTGCAGGGCGGCTCGATCGCGCTGGCCCTGCAGGGCCAGGTCTCGCCGTCGGGCGCACCGGTCGTGTACGCACCGGGCATGGGCTTCGTGCTCACCGCCGTGGTCGCGCTGACCGCCGGCACCATGTTCCTGATGTGGGTCGGTGAGCAGGTCACCGAGCGCGGCATCGGCAACGGCGTGTCGCTGATCATCTTCGCCGGTATCGTCGCCGGCCTGCCGGGTGCGGTCATCCACACCTTCGACGCCTACCGCGACGGCAACATCCAGTTCATCCAGCTGCTGCTGATCGCCATCGTCGTGCTCGCCTTCACCTTCTTCGTGGTGTTCGTCGAGCGTGGCCAGCGCCGGATCACGGTCAACTACGCGCGCCGCCAGGGCGGTCGCAACGCGTACATGAACCAGACCTCGTTCCTGCCGCTGAAGCTCAACATGGCCGGCGTCATCCCGGCGATCTTCGCCTCGAGCCTGCTGGCCTTCCCGGCCACCCTGGCCATGTGGTCCGGCCAGGCGGCCAACCAGAGCAGCTTCGGCCAGGTTCTGCAGAAGGTCGCCAATGCCCTGGGCCCGGGCGAACCGCTGCACATGATCGTGTTCGCCGCACTGATCACCGGCTTTGCGTTCTTCTACACCGCGCTGGTGTTCAACTCGCAGGAAACCGCCGACAACCTGAAGAAGTCCGGCGCGCTGATTCCGGGCATCCGTCCGGGCAAGGCCACCGCCGACTACATCGACGGCGTGCTGACCCGCCTGACCGCAGCGGGTTCGGCCTACCTGGTGATTGTCTGCCTGCTGCCGGAACTGATGCGCACGCAGCTGAACGCCTCGTTCTACTTCGGCGGTACTTCGCTGCTGATCGTGGTGGTGGTGGTGATGGACTTCATCGCCCAGGTGCAGGCGCACCTGATGTCCCACCAGTACGAGAGCCTGCTGAAGAAGGCCAACCTGAAGGGCGGCAACCGCGGCGGTTTTGCCCGCGGCTGATTGGCCTGTTATACTTTCGTCTTCCTGACGTGATGGTCCCTCCGCTTCGCGGACTCCGGCCACACAAACGAAGGGCGGCCCCCGCAGCGGTTCCGGGTGGGGGTGTGATGAGGTGGTCCCGCGCTGGAGTAGCGTGGGCGGCCCCGGGGGAACCCCAGGTCCAACCCCATCCGGCGCCGGAGCCTGGGCACACTCCCCAGGCCGGGTTCATGAAACCAATGGTTTCACGGGCTTCCATGTAAACCGGAACCTTGTTAGTATCGCTAGTTCACTTTTTTGATCCATCCTGCCGGATTGGCGTGCCCGAGGCGCGCTGTCGGCCATCACTCAGCTGGAGAACCGCGTCATGGCGCGTATTGCAGGCGTCAACCTGCCAGCCCAGAAGCACGTCTGGGTCGGGTTGCAAAGCATTTACGGCATCGGCCGTACCCGTTCGAAGAAGGTCTGCGAAGTCGCAGGCGTTGCTTCGACCACCAAGATCCGCGATCTGTCGGAGCCGGAAATCGAGCGCCTGCGCGCCGAAGTCGGCAAGTACATCGTGGAAGGCGATCTGCGCCGTGAAATCGGCATCGCGATCAAGCGCCTGATGGACCTGGGCTGCTACCGCGGCCTGCGTCACCGTCGTGGCCTCCCGCTGCGTGGCCAGCGCACCCGTACCAACGCCCGCACCCGCAAGGGTCCGCGCAAGGCGATCAAGAAGTAAGGGACTGAGAAATGGCTAAGCCCGCTGCTAAGACCAAGAAGAAGATCAAGCGCGTCGTCACCGACGGCGTTGCCCACGTCCACGCTTCGTTCAACAACACCATCGTCACCATCACCGACCGCCAGGGCAACGCTCTGTCGTGGGCGACCTCCGGTGGCGCTGGCTTCCGCGGTTCGCGCAAGTCGACCCCGTTCGCTGCCCAGGTGGCTGCTGAAAAGGCCGGTCGCGCTGCGCTGGACTACGGCGTGAAGTCGCTGGAAGTCCGCATCAAGGGCCCGGGTCCGGGCCGTGAGTCGGCCGTGCGTTCGTTGAACAACGTCGGCTACAAGATCACCAACATCATCGACGTGACGCCTATCCCGCACAACGGGTGCCGTCCGCCGAAGAAGCGTCGCGTCTAAAGGGAGCGATAAGAAATGGCTCGTTATATCGGTCCTACCTGTAAGCTCGCCCGTCGCGAAGGCGCCGACCTGTCCCTGAAGAGCCCGGCGCGTGCGCTGGACTCCAAGTGCAAGCTGGAGCAGAAGCCCGGCCAGCACGGCGCCACTGCCCGCAAGGGCAAGCTGTCCGACTACGCTACCCAGCTGCGTGAAAAGCAGAAGGTCAAGCGTATCTACGGCCTGCTGGAGCGTCAGTTCCGCAACTACTACAAGAAGGCCTCGACCAAGAAGGGCAACACCGGCGAGAACCTGCTGCAGCTGCTGGAAACCCGCCTGGACAACGTCGTCTACCGCATGGGCTTCGCCGTGACCCGTCCGGCTGCCCGTCAGCTGGTGTCGCACCGCGGCGTCACCGTGAATGGCAAGTCGGTCAACCTGGCTTCGTACCAGGTCAAGGCTGGCGACGCCATCGCCCTGTCTGAAAAGGCTGCCAAGCAGCTGCGCGTCCAGGAAGCCCTGACCGTCGCCGCCCAGCATGACCTGAGCCCGTCGTGGGTTGAAGTGGATTCCGGCAAGTTCACCGGTATCTTCAAGGCTGTTCCGGATCGTTCGGATCTGCCTGCGGACATCAACGAAGCGCTGATCGTCGAGCTGTATTCGAAGTAATTCACATTGGAGAGCCCCCGGCGACGGCCGGGGGTTCACTAGGAGAACCCGCAACATGACGGTTACCGCCAACCAGGTTCTGCGTCCTCGCGGTCCGCAGATCGAACGCCTTACCGACACCCGTGCAAAGGTCGTTATCGAACCTTTGGAGCGGGGTTACGGGCATACGCTGGGTAATGCCCTGCGTCGCGTGCTGCTGTCGTCCATCCCGGGCTTCGCCATCACGGAAGTCGAAATCGACGGCGTGTTGCATGAGTACACCACGGTCGAAGGTCTGCAGGAGGACGTGCTCGAAGTCCTGCTGAACCTCAAGGACGTGGCCATCCGTATGCACTCCGGCGACAGTGCCACCCTGTCCCTGTCCAAGCAGGGCCCGGGCGTTGTCACCGCTGCCGACATCAAGGTCGACCACAATGTGGAGATCCTGAACGGCGACCATGTGATCTGCCACCTGACCAAGGACACGGCAGTCAACATGCGTCTGAAGATCGAACGTGGTTTCGGCTACCAGCCGGCTGCCGCGCGTCGTCGTCCGGACGAAGAAACCCGTGCCATCGGCCGCCTGGTCCTGGATGCCTCGTTCTCGCCGGTCCGCCGCGTCGCCTATGCCGTGGAAGCGGCCCGCGTCGAACAGCGTACCGACCTGGACAAGCTGGTCATCGATATCGAGACCAACGGCACCATCGATGCCGAGGAAGCCGTGCGCACCGCCGCCGACATCCTCAGCGACCAGCTGTCGGTGTTCGGTGACTTCACCCACCGCGACCGCGGTGCGGCCAAGCCGGCCAACAACGGCGTGGATCCGGTGCTGCTGCGCCCGATCGACGATCTGGAGCTGACCGTGCGTTCGGCCAACTGCCTGAAGGCTGAAAGCATCTACTACATCGGCGATCTGATCCAGAAGACCGAAGTGGAGCTGCTGAAGACCCCGAACCTGGGCAAGAAGTCGCTCACCGAGATCAAGGAAGTGCTGGCTCAGCGCGGCCTGTCGCTCGGCATGAAGCTGGAGAACTGGCCGCCGGCCGGCGTCGCCAGCCACGGCATGCTGGGCTGATATCGGTAATGCCTGAGGGCTCCACCGTTCGCGGTGGAGCCTTCAACGCAACACAACATGCCACGACGAACCCAAGGTTCGCGGGCAGGTCGTCCAGGATGGATGGCCAGGACCAACCGCAGTCCGCGCAGCAACGCCAGGATGGCGACAACGATCCACACAGCCTCATCATTAACCAAGGAATATCACCATGCGTCACCAGAAGTCTGGCCGTAAGTTCAGCCGCACCAGCGCCCACCGCGAAGCGATGTTCAAGAACATGGCTGCCTCGCTGTTCAAGCACGAGCTGATCAAGACCACCCTGCCGAAGGCCAAGGAACTGCGCCGCGTTGCCGAGCCGCTGATCACCCTGGCCAAGGTCGACTCCGTCGCCAACCGCCGTCTGGCCTTCGCCCGCCTGCGCGACAACGAAGCCGTGGGCAACCTGTTCACCATCCTGGGCCCGCGCTACGCGAACCGTCCGGGCGGCTACCTGCGCCTGCTGAAGTGCGGCTTCCGCGCCGGCGACAACGCGCCGATGGCCTACGTCGAACTGGTCGACCGTCCGGTTGTGGCCGAGGAAGTGGCCGAGTAATCGGACCGCTCCAACGCGACACAGCGAAAGCCCGGCCTCCGCCGGGCTTTTGCGTTTCTGCGGGGTCGGATCCCGTGCCGCAGGCACGGGCTCTGACCCCATGCAGGCAGTACCGCGGGTCAGAGCCCTTTGCATTCGCAAAGGGATCTGACCCGCACCGTTCCGACAGGCGTCACCTGTAGCGGTTCGAATGGCGCGCACTCTCGGTTACGCTTGGCGCCTGATCCATTCGAGCGTTGACGATGAATCCACTGCGCTGGCCCTTCCGCGCCCAGTTCTTCCTGGGCTTCCTGATCTGCGCGGGCCTGCTTGGCTACGCCATCTTCCTGCAGCTGAAGATGGGCCTGGAGCCGTGTCCGTTGTGCATCTTCCAGCGCCTGGCGTTCGCCGCGCTGGGCCTGCTGTTCCTGATCGGTGCACTGCATGGTCCGTCCAACCGCCCGGGACGCGCGACCTATGGCGTGCTGGCCTTCATTGCCGCGGCAGTAGGTGTCGGCATCGCCGCGCGCCACGTCTACGTGCAGATGCTGCCGCCGGAAATGGGTTCCACCTGTGGCCCGCCGCTGGCCTTCCTGAGTGAGACCATGGGGCCGCTGGAAGTGTTCCGCACGGTGCTGACCGGTACCGGCAACTGCGGCAACATCGACTGGACGTTCCTGGGCCTGACCATGCCGATGTGGTCGGGCGTGTGGTTCGTGCTGCTGGCGCTGTGGGCGCTGGTGGTGTCGCTGCGCAAGGTCAGGCGCTGAAGGCAGGACGGGGTCGGATCCCTTTGCATCGCAAAGGGATCTGACCCCTTTCCCAACCCCATTTCCGGTGCGGGGGCAGAGCCCTTTCCTGCGGAAAGGGATCTGACCCCTGTCTGATCAGAAATCCTGCTGCAGGCTCAGGTAGGCACCGCGGCGTGGTCCCCACTGCGGGGCGAACACACCCACGCCGCCACCGTCGCGCAGCTGGTAGCTGCGGTCCAGCGCGTTGATCACCGCCAGCTGCACATGCAGCGGATGCCCGCTGTCGGCGTTGAAGTCATGCCCGGCGCTGAGGTTCACCTGCAGGTACGACGGCAGCTCGCCGCCGTTGGGCACGCCCTCGATGTCCGAACGCAGGCCGCTGCCGAACACGTAGTTGGCGCCGATCCGGTTGTGCCCGGCGAAGGCGTAGCTGAGGCCACCCGACGACGTCAGCTTCTGGTCGTGGTCGAGGTGGATCCAGTGATCGGCCACATAGGCCAGGGCATCCGGATCGAGGTTGTACTGGCTGGTGATGACCTGGGTGCCGATCGCCTTGTTGTAGGCCGCGTTGAAGTAGGCGCTGAACGGGCCGTTGCTGTAGTCGGCGCTGAACTCCAGGCCGCGGATGTGGCCACGGCGATAGTTGAAGGTCGAGTAGATGTAGGCGGCGCCGAACTGGCCTTCATCCTGCAGGCGCGCGACGCGCCGATCGTAGGCATCCAGGCCGAGCGTCAGGTGCTCGCCCAGTTGCTGTGAGAGACCGATGTCGTAGTAGTCGCTGCGCTCGGCCAGCGGTGTGTTGTTGCCGCCACTGGGTTGCTGGTTGGTGGTGCCGTCGTACAGCGCAATGTCGCTGCTGGCGATCAACTCGCTGGCCGGTGGCGTGAAGTAGCGCGAATAGCCAGCGTGCACGGTGGTGCTGTCGCTGGCATTCCAGACCACGCCCACGCGCGGGCTGAGCTGGCCCTCGCTGCGGCCGAAGGCCCTGTAGCGGTCGCCGCGCAGGCCGTAGTTCACGGTCCAGTCCTCGCCGATCTTCCACTCGTCCTGCACGTACAGTGCCAGCGTGCTGGCGTGGAACGCGCTGCGATCGGCAATCAGCAGCGGCGTGGTGCTGGACTGCTGGCCGTTGTCGTCAACCGGGAAAACCCAGCTGTTGCTGCTGGCCCGCGCGTTCTCGTAGTTGCCGTACAGGCCATAGCGCAGCGTGTGGTCGTTGCCCAGCGGCGTGGAGAAATCGGCCTGCAGGGTGGTGGCGCGATTGCTGCGCAGCACCTGCGAGGCGACGCCACTGAACACCAGGTCACCGATGACATCGGGATTGAAGCCGACATCGCTGTAACGCTGCCCGGCCGAGAGCTGATAGGCGGTGCTGCCCAGCGAGCCCTGCAGTACCAGCATGCCGAAACGGGTGGTCTCGCGCTGGGTTTCATCCAGCTGGCTGGAATCGAAGGTGGAGGTATCGAGATAGCCGAACTGCGGCGCCTGACCTGGATTGACCGGAATCTGGAAGCGGTTGTTGGCGAAGCCGGCAAACACGCTCAGGCGGGTGCTCTCATTGACCAGGTAGGTCAGGTCGGCGAATGCCTTGCCCTGGTGCGTGTCGTCGTGCAACGGCTTGCGCGTGTTGGTGGGATTCTCCAGGCCGACATCGTTCTGATCGTAGTTGCCGGTCAGGAACCAGCTCCAGCGCCCCTGGCTGCCCCACCAGGAGGCATTCGGATTGACCTTGCCGAACGAGCCGGTGGTCAGCCCCGCGCTGCCGCCGTTGCCCAGCTCGGCACCGTTGCGGGTGGTGATGTCGACCACCGCCGCGGTGCGCTCGCCGAACTGTGCCGGCAGCGCGCCGTCCATCAGGCGGATGCTCTTGATGGTGCGCGCGTCCAGGGTCTGGCCGAAGCCGGAGATCGATTCGGGCAGCAGCACGCCGTTGATGCGGTACTGCAGATTGGCGTGGTCGCCACGCACATGCACGCCGCCATAGGAGTCCTGGACCACGCCCGGGGCCTGCAGCAGCACCTGGCTGAGCGGCGCGGAGGCGCCCAACGGCTGTTTCTGGATGTCCTCGGCAGTGATCTGGTACTGGCTGCTGCCGATGTCCGGCGACAGCGTGTTGCGGGCCTGGTCGAGCTGGGCGTGGACGGTGACCGCGTCCAGGTCCTTGACGGACGAAGAGGTGTCGTCGGCTGCCAAGGCGAAGGCGGGCAGGCTGGCCAGGGCCAGGGCGAAGGTGATGCCGGTAGCGAGGGGCGAGGGCTTCATGGCGGATAGGCTGTGGAAGGGGCCAATGGGGATTGAGTGTTACTTCGTAACAGTTCGTGGCGAATCATGCGCCTGTCCGGCTGGCCTTGGGCATGCGGCTTTTGGCCGATCGCGATGCCCTTTCCCCGGCGTTCAGTCATGTGCAGACGGCGTTCGACCCTTTGCGACAGCGGTCGGCTCTGCGACCATGAACGTCCCCCACCTCCGGAAGTCTGCAATGAGTCTGTCAGCCGTTTCGCCTGTCCCCGATCCTGCCGCGACCGCTGCTGGCGCTGGCTGGTCGCCGGAGAGCTGGCGTGGCAAGACCGCGCTGCAGATGCCGACCTATCCAGACCCGGTGGCGCTGGACGCGGCCCTGCACGAGCTGAAGCGGCTGCCGCCGCTGGTCACCTCATGGGAGATCCTGGCGCTGAAGCAGCAGCTGGCCGAGGCCCAGGAGGGCAAGCGCTTCCTGCTGCAGGGGGGCGACTGCGCCGAGAATTTCAGCGACTGCGAATCGGGCACCATCTCCAACCGCCTGAAGGTGCTGCTGCAGATGAGCCTGGTGCTGGTGCACGGCCTGCGCCAGCCGGTGATCCGCGTCGGCCGCTTCGCCGGCCAGTACGCCAAGCCCCGCTCGGCCGATACCGAGACCCGCGACGGCGTGACCCTGCCCAGCTACCGCGGCGATGTGATCAACGCGCCGGCCTTCACCGAAGCAGCACGCCTGCCGGACCCGAAGCGGATGCTGCAGGCCCACGCGCATTCGGCGATGACGATGAACTTCGTGCGCGCGCTGATCGACGGTGGTTTCGCCGACCTGCACCACCCCGAATACTGGAACCTGGAGTGGGTAAGCCACTCGCCGCTGGCCGCCGAGTACCAGAAGATGGTGGCCTCGATCGGCGACGCGGTGCACTTCATGGAGACCCTGGCTGGGGCTCGCGTGCACAACCTCAACCGCATCGATTTCTACACCTCGCACGAAGCGCTGCTGCTGCCCTACGAGCAGGCGCTGACCCGGCAGGTGCCGCGCCAGCAGGGCTGGTTGAACCTGAGCACGCATTACCCGTGGATCGGCATGCGCACCGCCGCGCTCGATGGCGCGCACGTGGAATACCTGCGTGGCGTGCGCAACCCGATCGCGATCAAGGTCGGCCCGTCGGTGACGCCGGACCAGCTGTTGCGCCTGATCGACGTGCTCAACCCGCATGACGAGCCGGGCCGCCTGAGCTTCATCCACCGCATGGGCGCCGCGCAGATTGCCGAGAAGCTGCCGCCGCTGCTGGACGCGGTCAAGCGCGATGGTCGTCGGGTGCTGTGGGTGTGCGATGCGATGCATGGCAACACCGAGAGCACCGCCAACGGGTTCAAGACGCGCCGCTTCGACAACGTGCGTGGCGAAGTGGAGATGTCGTTCGACCTGCATGCCGCGGCAGGCACGCGCCTGGGTGGCGTGCACCTGGAACTGACCGGCGAGGACGTGACCGAATGCACCGGTGGCGCGCGCGAGCTGACCGAGCGTGACCTGGAGCGTGCGTATCGTTCGACGGTGGATCCGCGGTTGAATTACGAGCAGTCGCTGGAGATCGCGATGGCGATCGTGCGCAAGCAGGAACAAGTGCGGTAAGGGTTTTTCGGCAGGGCTTGCAGCCCTGCACCTGCTGCAATCAACGGCAACGGCAAAAGCAAAAGCCGATGCGGCATTCCGTGGGATGGCGGGGCGGTGTGGGTGGTCAGGACACGCCGTAAACCCATCCTTGGGGGC
>NZ_JASJSI010000219.1:0-1165 GCF_030237085.1 Stenotrophomonas maltophilia group sp. Smal32 | reverse complement strand
ACCGGCAGCTTGAACAGGGCCAGGCCGCCGGCGAGCATGATGATGATGGCGATGACCCATGCAAAGATGGGTCGATCGATGAAAAAGCGTGCCATGGGGTTCTCCGCTTACTTCGCGCCGCCGGCCGGGGCCGCAGGCTGGGCGGCCGCCGCCGGCTTGGCCGGCGCAGCGCCCTTCTCGGTGGCTTTGACCGGCATGCCGGGGCCGATCTTCTGCAGGCCTTCGACGATGACCTTGTCGCCGGCCTTCAGACCGTCCTCGACCAGCCACTTGTCACCGACCGTGCGGCTGACCTTGACCGGGCGCACCTCAACCTTGTTGTCCTTGCCGACCACCATCGCGGTGGTGTCGCCCTTCGGATCGCGGGCGATGCCCTGCATCGGCACCAGCACTGCATCGCTGCGCACGCCGCCGCCGATCACTGCGCGCACATAGGTGCCCGGCATCAGCAGGCCGTCCGGGTTGTCCACCTTCACGCGCAGGCCGAAGCTGCCGGTAGCCGGATCGACGCTGACTTCGGAGAACTCCAGCGTGCCCTTGTGCTCGAAGGTGCTGCCGTCTTCCATCAGGATGCTGACCGGCAGCGACTGATTGTCCTGCAGGCGGCCGGCGGCCAGTTCGCGGCGCAGCTGCAGCAGCTCGGCCGAGGACTGGGTCAGGTCGACGTAGATCGGGTCCAGCTGCTGCACGGTGGCCAGTGCATTGGCCTGGCCGGCGCTGACCAGCGCACCCTGGGTGACGCTGGACTTGCCGATGCGACCGCTGATCGGCGCGACGATGCGGGCATAGCCCAGGGTGACGTTGGCCGCATCCAGCGACGCCTTGGCGGCACCGACATCAGCCTCGGCCTGCTTCTGCGCAGCCACGGCGTTTTCCAGATCCTGCTGGCTGACCGCGTCGACCTTGGCCAGCTCGGTGATGCGCTTGGCGCTGAGGCGGGCAGCGTTGGCGGTGGCTTCGGCACGGGCCAGCTGGGCGCGGGCGCTGTTGGCCTGGGCGCGGTAGCTGGCGTCCTCGATCTGGTACAGCGGCTCGCCGGCCTTGACCATGCCGCCCTCGGTGAACAGGCGCTTGGCGACGATGCCGTTCACCTGCGGGCGCACTTCGGCGACCAGGAAGGCATTGGTACGGCCCGGCAGTTCGCGGGTCAGGCCCACGGTCTCGG
>NZ_JASJSI010000218.1:0-1221 GCF_030237085.1 Stenotrophomonas maltophilia group sp. Smal32 | reverse complement strand
GGTGAGTTCAACCCGTCGACGCAACGGCTTGGCTCAGCTTAGCGGCTGGCGTCTGGAAGCCCAAGGTCTTACGAGGTCTTTCGTTGAGACGTCTGGCGATCTTGTTCAAGAATGCCTGCGAATGGCGGGATAGATCCGTGCCGTCGGGGAAGTACTGCCGCAGAAGGCCATTGGTGTTTTCGTTCGAACCGCGCTGCCAAGGGCTTTGCGGATCGCAGAAGTAGACCTGCGTGTCGGTCGCCACGGTGAAGTTCTTGTGGCTGGCCATCTCACCGCCTCGATCCCACGTCAGCGATTTTCGCAGCGCGGTTGGCAGTGTTTTCACTTGCCGGCTCAGCGCCGAGACGACGCTGCTGGTGTCCTTACCCTTCACTTTCACCAGCATCACGAAGCGCGAGTGCCGTTCCACAAGCGTCGCGATGTGGGAATTGTTGCTGCCCGTGATCAGATCACCCTCCCAATGCCCTGGCACGGCGCGATCTTCGACTTCCGCCGGACGCTCCCGAATCGATACCGCGTCGATGATCCCGCCGCGAGGCATCGCGGTGGCCAGCTTTGAGTGGCGCATACGGCGACGCGTGCGCAGGTGCGCCAGGAGTTCCTTCTTGAGCAGGCCGCGCGCCTGGATGAACAAGCTCCGGTAGATCGTTTCGTGCGACACCTGCAGTGCCTGGTTGAGCGGGAACCTCAGCTTAAGCCAGCCGGCGATCTGTTCCGGCGACCACTGCTGGCCCAGCTTGCAAGCCACCAACCAGCGCAGACGAGGGTTATCGGCCAACCGGCAAGACTGTGGCCTCCGGGCTGCCTCCCAAGCGGCCTCATCGGCATGTGCGGCCCGATATCGGTCACGGCCACCATGCCGTGCCACTTCCCGGCTAATCGTCGAGGTAGGCCGCCCTAGGCTGAGCGCAATCTGGCGAAACGACTGGCCAGAAGCTAGGCATCGAGATATCTCTTCGCGGTCCATTAAGCTCAGCGACCGGGCGGATCGGCGACGTTCCCTCGGCGCGATCCCGCCTTGCGCGGCCAGAACCCCGAAAATCGAACCCGGATTCTTGTCAAAGAAGCGGGCAATGTCGCTGAGCGACTGGCCGCCCTTCCATCGTCGCCATAGATCTCGCTTCTGGGCTCGAGACATGCCGGGCCGCCCCATCCTTGCCATATCGTTCGCTCCTATCAGTGCAACTGTTGATCATGTTGCATTGACGGGTTGAACTCACC
>NZ_JASJSI010000217.1:0-1271 GCF_030237085.1 Stenotrophomonas maltophilia group sp. Smal32 | reverse complement strand
GATGCGGCGACCGAGCTTACATGGACGTACTTGCAGCGGCCCCCGCAACCGGACCCACCCCGCCATCCCTCGGTATGCGGCTTTTGCTTTCGCTTTTGCTTGCGCGGTGGCCTCTGCAGGTGCCGGGCGCAGCCCGGCCGTACACCCCCAACAGGCAGCCGGCGCCCGGAACAGGTACCCTATGCCGCCATCAGATAGCCAACGTGACATGACCGACGCCCTCGTCGCTCCGCAGTGGGCCTCCCGCCTGCGCGACATCGCCGACTTCCCCAAGCCCGGCATCCTCTTCAAGGACATCATGCCGCTGCTCGCCCACGGCGAGGACTTCCGCGGTGCCATCACCGCGATGGCCGACCGCTGGCGCGACCAGAAGCTGGACGCGGTGGTCGGCATCGAATCGCGTGGTTTCATCCTCGGCGCCGCGATGGCGCTGGAGCTGGGCGTGGGCTTCGTGCCGGTGCGCAAGCCGGGCAAGCTGCCTGGCCAGGTGCTGCGCGAGGAATACACGCTGGAATACCGCAGCGACTGCATCGAGGTGCATGCCGATGCGCTGCCGGCCGGCGCGCGCGTGGCGATCATTGATGACGTGCTGGCCACCGGCGGTACGCTGGTCGCGGCGCTGGCGCTGGTGCGCCGCCTGGGCGTTGACGTGGTCGGCGCCGGTGTACTGGTCGAACTCGACGGCCTTGGCGGCCGTGCGCGCTGGGAAGCGGACCTGCCGCTGCACACCGAACTGGTGTTCTGATCGAAGGGTGGATGCCAACCTTGGTTGGCATCGCTGTTCGCGACTTGCGCCATGGAGGGGCCAACCAAGGTTGGCCGCTACCAGGTCAGATGGTTGCCAACCGTGGTTGGCAACGCCGTTTCAATCACATCATCCGCACGCGGAAGCGACGGCCCTTGATCTTGCCGGCTTCCAGCTTGGCCACGGCCTTGTTGACCTGCTCACGGGCGATCGCCACGTAGGAACGGGTCGGGAAGATCGCGATCTTGCCGATGAACTTGCTCGACAGGCCGGCGTCGCCGGTCAGTGCACCGAGAATGTCGCCCGGGCGCAGCTTGTCGGTCTTGCCACCGTCGATGCGCAGCGTGCGCATCGCAGCCTGCGGCAGCTCGGCCGGGCGCGCGGTCGCCAGCGGCGTCTTCTGCCAATCCAGCGGTTGCGCCATCTGCGCTTCGATGGCTTCGGCGCGGGTCTTTTCGCGGCCGGCCACCAGGTTGATCGCAAGGCCGCTGGCACCGGCACGGCCGGTACGGCCCACGCGGTGCTG
>NZ_JASJSI010000216.1:0-1308 GCF_030237085.1 Stenotrophomonas maltophilia group sp. Smal32 | reverse complement strand
GGTTCTTCTCCCATCTGAGGGGAGAGGCTCACGGCCGACCCGCTAGATTGTGGTTGTCGAGACTACAAACTGGGGCCGGCCGTGGCCAAGCTGGATTGTATGCCGTTGCTGGGATGCTGGGCGGGATATCGCCTGGATGGATGGCGCCGGGAGGCGCGTGGAGGAGCCACTTGGCTGGTGCTTTCGCTGCTGCCTGATTCACGCCGCCGCCGACGCTGTAGCGGATGTGGCAAGTGGGTGGTGGCCATCCATGACCAGACGCTCCGGCGGGTCCGTGATCTACCCGTGTTCGATGAGCCGGTCGAGCTGGAAGTCCAGCGCCAGCGGCTGGCCTGTCCTCGCTGCGGGCCAAAACTTGAGCATCTGGATTGGCTGGAGCGACATGCCCGGGTAACACAACGGCTGGCGCAGAGCGTGGCACGCATGTGTGCCACGGCCTCCATCCATGCCACCGCAAAGTGGCATGGCCTGGACTGGAAGACGGTCAAGGCGCTTGATTTCAGGCATCTGGTGCGGACGCTGGGTCCGGTGGACCTATCGAACGTCCGGGTGATCGCGATGGATGAGTTTGCGATCCAAAAGGGGCATCGCTACGCCACGGTGGTGGTCGAACCATCACGCAAGCGCGTGCTTTGGGTCGGTCGAGGACGCAGCCGCGCAGACGTACGTCCCTTCTTTGAGCTACTCGGAAAGGACGGCTGCGAACGCATCCAGGCGGTTGCTATGGACATGAATTCGGCATTCGACCTGGAAGTGAAAGCCCAATGCCCAAACGCCGAAGTGGTCTACGACCTGTTTCATGTGGTGGCCAAATACGGTCGGGAGGTCATCGACCGGGTCCGCGTGGATGAAGCCAACAGGCTGCGTCAGGACAAACCTGCCCGGCGTGTGGTGAAGACCTCTCGCTGGCTCTTGCTGCGCAACCGGCAGAACGTCCCGGCCGATCAACGAGTGAAGCTCAAGGAGCTGCTGGCTGCCAACAAGGCCCTATTGACGAGCTATGTGCTGAAAGACGACTTGAAGCAGCTCTGGCGCTACCGTAGCCAGGCCTGGGCAGCAAAAGCGTGGAAGAGCTGGCGACAGCGCGCATTGCGTAGCCGCCTGGAGCCCCTGCGAACGTTTGTCCGTCGCCTACAGCCCTATCTGCCAGGCATCCTGGCTCATTGCCGATGGCCCCTTGGAACGAATCTGGTCGAGGGAATCAACAACAAGATCAAGGTCATCAAGCGCGTCGCCTACGGATACCGAGACGACGCCTATTTCTTCCTCAAAATCCGTGCAGCCTTCCCCGGACTTGGGTGAAGAACC
>NZ_JASJSI010000215.1:0-1423 GCF_030237085.1 Stenotrophomonas maltophilia group sp. Smal32 | reverse complement strand
GCAGGGACGTTCATGGCACGGCAGCGCTGGAGAGATGGGGCAAGCGTGCGCCGGAGACGATGACCTGTAAAACGAATAATATGGGCGAAACCTACCTATCCAGCGGGTAATTTCCATGCGCCTGACCCTGCGCCAGCTGCAGGTCTTCGTCGCCATCGCCGATCACGGCAGCACCACCGCCGCTGGCCAGGCCATCGCGCTCTCTCAGTCGGCCAGCAGCGCCGCCCTGCAGGAGCTGGAGGCACACTTCGGCACCCCGCTGTTCGACCGCATCGGCCGCCGCCTGGCGCTGAACGGGCACGGCCGCGCGCTGCTGGAGCCTGCACGCACGCTGCTGGTCAACGCCGCCGATCTGGAGCGGCAGCTGGCCGCCGGCGGCGACCCGGGGCAGGGCGCACCGCTGCGACTGGTGCTGGCCGCCAGTACCACCATCGGCAACTACCTGTTGCCGCCGCGCATCGCCGACCTGCTGCGCCAGGCGCCGCAGGCCGAGGTCGACCTGCGCATCGACAACAGTGCCGGCGTGGTCGCTGCCGTGCAGCGCCTGGACGTGGACGCCGGCCTGATCGAAGGCCCGTGCCACGAGCGCGGCCTGCAGGTGACCGCCTGGCAGCAGGACCCGCTGGTGATCGTGGCTGCCGCCGATGCCCCCGCCAGCTGGTCACTGGACGAACTGCGCGCTGCCCGCTGGCTGCTGCGCGAGCCCGGCTCCGGCACCCGCGAAGCCGTCGAACAGGCGCTGCTCCCGCACCTGCGTGGCTTCGCCCAGACCCTGCAGCTGGGCAATACCGAAGCGATCAAGCAGGCCGCCATCGCCGGCCTCGGCCTGGCCTGCCTCTCGCGCCACGCGCTGGAAGAACCCTTGGCCCTCGGCCGCCTGCGCGTACTCGAGACGCCGCTGCCCGCCCTGCAGCGCACCCTGTGGCTGGTGCGCCACCCGGGCAAACAATGGCTGCCGGGGTTGCAGGCGTTGTTGGGGGAGGTGGGGTAAGCCATCAGATTCCAAGTCGATTCCATCCGTCGACAGTCCCTGCAGCGTTCATCCACGCATGGCGTGGATCTACCGTGTCGACCAAGGTCGACACCCACCTGAGCGGAATGCCGTTCCGACAGACAAGGTCGACACCCACCTGAGCGGAATGCCGTTCCGACAGACAAGGTCGACACCCACCGGAGCAGAATGCAGTTCCGACAGATTGCGGAAATCTGTCGAAGGCGGGGTGGGGGGGGGGGGGGGGGGGCCGGGGGGGGGGGGGGGGGGCGCCCCCGCCCCCCCCCCCCGCGTTTTTGGGGGGGCGGGCAGAACACCACCCCCCCCCCCCCCCCCCACCCAACCCCCCGCCCCGTTGTTGGGGGGGGTGCGGTGGGGGTGGCGGGGGGGGGGGGGCCGCCCGCCCCCGCCCCCCCCCCCCCAGAATTATCA
>NZ_JASJSI010000214.1:0-1576 GCF_030237085.1 Stenotrophomonas maltophilia group sp. Smal32 | reverse complement strand
CCGGCAGCGGCACGTAGTGCAGCTCGTTGGCCTGGGCCTGGCCGTTTTCGAAGGCCCACTTGAAGAAGGCCAGGGTGTCCTGGTTGCGCTTGGCATCCTTCGGCTGCTTCTGCATCAGCATGAAGTTGGTGGCGGTGATCGGCCACGCCTGCTCGCCCGGGGCGTTGGTGATGACCAGGTTGAAGTCCTTGGCGCTGGCCCAGTCGGCGCTGGCGGCCGCAGCGGCGAAGGTCTCCGCGCTCGGCTCGACCCAGTTGCCGGCCGCGTTCTGCATGGCGGTGTACGGCATGCCGTTCTGCAGCGCGTAGGCCAGTTCGACGTAACCGATCGAACCCTTGATCTGCTTCACGTACGAAGCGACGCCTTCATTGCCCTTGCCACCAACGCCGTCCGGCCACTGCACCGAGGTGCCTTCGCCGACCTTGCTCTTCCACTCCGGGCTGACCTTGGGCAGGTAGTTGGAGAAGTTGAAGGTGGTGCCCGAACCGTCCGAACGGTGGACCAGGGTGATCTTGCCGTCCGGCAGCTTCACGCCCGGGTTGGCGGCGACGATGGCCGGGTCGTTCCAGGTCTTGACCTTGCCCAGGAAGATGTCGGCCAGCAGGGCGCCGCTCAGGCGCAGCTTGCCGCCTTCCAGGCCTTCGATGTTGACCACCGGTACCACGCCGCCGATGGCGGACGGGAACTGGGCCAGGCCGGCCTGGGCCAGCTCTTCGCTGCTCAACGGCTTGTCGGAGGAACCGAAGTCGACGGTGCCGGCCTTGATCTGGGCGATGCCGCCGCCGGAACCGATCGACTGGTAGTTGATCTTGGCGCCGGTGGTGGCGTTGTAGTCAGCCGACCACTTGGAGACCAGCGGGAAGATGAAGGACGCGCCCGCGCCGGACACTTCGGCGGTTACCTTGGCACCGGCGGCGGCCGGAGCGGCGGCACCGTCGGCAGCCGGCTGCTGCGCGGCCTGCTTGTCGCCACCGCAGGCCGACAGGCCCAGGGCGATGGCCAGGGAAAGGGCGGCAAGGCCGGCCGAGTGCAGTTTCATGGTCACTCCATAGCGGGGAAGAGCCGACGTCGTCGGCGGATGCGGCTATGAAATGATGTTTTTGTTACAGCCGTATTACGACCATGACAGAGGTGTCCTGGATCACGTTCTGACAAGGGTTTCACGGGGTTGCTACCAATCCGGCAGGTGCCCGGAAACCCCCGATCTGCGCACCGATATGACGGCCGGGGAAGGTAAAGCCGAACACACGCTCGGCTCCGCCCGAGGCCGGGCCAGAATCAGCCGAGCACAGGCTCGGCTCTACACGCGCTCCTGCCTTTGCTCCTGCCTTCCATGACCCCACCGCGCCCCCGATGAACTGACCAGAGGCGACGCAGGGCCCAGCCCGGGACCGTTCGCGCCCAGGGTTGCGGGGATCCGCCCCCCACCGGTCTGGGGCCTTTGAGTCGACCCCTACCCAAGCAAACCCACCCAAACCAAAACCCCACGGGGTGGGGCGGGCCGGGGGGCGGGGGTTTATGGCTGTCCCCGGCCGCGGCCTCGGTTGCCCACTAACCGATCTTTAGACGACCAGCC
>NZ_JASJSI010000213.1:0-1583 GCF_030237085.1 Stenotrophomonas maltophilia group sp. Smal32 | reverse complement strand
AGACAGGAGCCATGCTCGGCCGCATTTGCACAACGCAGCCGAGCATGGCTCGGCTCTACAGGGTGGGTTGCCCCATCCACGCCTGTAGCCGGGCCACCTGGGCGGCGTCCAGCCGCAATCCCAGCTTGCTCCTTCGCCACAGCACGTCTTCAGCGCTACGCGCCCATTCGTGGTCACGCAGGAAGGTGACCTCGCGCGCGTGCAGGCCCGCACCAAGGTCCTCGCCAAGATCTTCCAGGCCGTGCGCGCCCTGCAGCAGCGCAGCACTGCGGCTGCCGTAGGCCTCGGCCCAACGCTGCGCCGTACAGGAGGGCAGCCACGGTGCCAATGCCTGCAGGCGGGAGTGCGCCTGCGCGGCGTCGCCCCAGTCGCTGCCCGGCAGCGGGTGGCCCGCTGCTGTCCATGCCGGTCCCATCTGCAGCAGGGCAGGGCGCAGCAGCTCCAGCGCTTCTTCGGCCAGCACCCGGTACGTGGTCAGCTTGCCGCCCAGCACGTGCAGTGCAGGCGCCGGGCCGGACTGCAGTTGCAGGCGGTAGTCACGGCTCAGCTTCGCTGCACGCGGGTCCGGATCGGCCAGCAACGGGCGAACCCCTGCGAACTGCCAGACCACGTCTTCCGGGGTGATGGGTTCGCGCAGGTAGCGATTGGCGGCCTCGCACAGATAGTCCACTTCGGAAGGCAGCACGCTGCATCGGGCCGGGTTGCCGCGGTAGTCGGTGTCGGTGGTGCCGACCAGCAGGTGGTCGTGGGCGAAGGGCAGCAGGAACACCACGCGGCCATCGGGTTGCTGAAGCAGGCAGGCACTGTCGTCGGGCCAGGGCCGGCGCAGCACGATGTGGCTGCCCTGTACCAGGCGCAGGGCAGGGCCGCCATCGCGCGCCTGCATCCGTTCCAGCAGGCCTCCTGCCCAGGGACCGGCCGCATTGGCAACGGCGTGGGCGATCACCGTTTGCTGCCGGCCGTCGGTGGCTTCCAGCGTGGCCTGCCAACGGCCCTGCACAGGGCGCAGTTCGACGCAGCGGCTGCGCACATGCACCCGTGCGCCACGCTGGGCGGCGTCCAACGCATTGAGCAGCACCAGCCGCGCGTCGTCGACCTGCGCATCGGCGTAGCTGAAGGCCTGCCGCAGATCCGGGGAGAGCCAGGGGCCGAGCGGGTCGCGTTGCAGGTCCAGTGCGCGCGAGGCGGGGAACGCCGGGCTGCGCCGGCCGAGACGGTCATACAGCCACAGGCCCGTGCGCAGCATCCAGCGCGGTCGCAGGTGGGGTTCCCATGGCAGTACGAAGCGCAACGGACGGACCAGATGAGGGGCCTGCCGGCGTACCACTTCGCGTTCACCCAGTGCCTTGCGCACCAGTCCGAACTCGCCCTGTTCCAGGTAGCGCAGGCCGCCGTGGATCAGCTTGCTGCTGGCGCTGGAGGTGTGCGCGGCCAGGTCATCCTGCTCGCACAACAGCACCTGCAGGCCGCGGCCGGCCGCATCACGGGCGATGCCAGCGCCGTTGATGCCGCCACCGATCACCAGCAGGTCGACTTCGTGCATCGTGCCTCCGTGTCCTGTTCATGTAGAGCCGAGCCCATGC
>NZ_JASJSI010000212.1:0-1639 GCF_030237085.1 Stenotrophomonas maltophilia group sp. Smal32 | reverse complement strand
GTTCCATGGGCCGACCGCAGCGTTCAAGGATATCGGTGCGCGCTTCCTGGCCGGTACGCTGTCGCGGCTGCAGGCTGGCCAGGATCGCGACCTGACGATCGTCGTCGCCACCTCCGGCGATACCGGTGCCGCAGTGGCGGCAGCGTTCCATCGCCAGCCCGGCGTGCGGGTGGTGGTGCTGTATCCGGATGGCCGCGTGTCACCGCGCCAGGCACACCAGCTCGGCTGCTTCGGCGACAACATCCAGGCGCTGCGCGTGGCCGGTGCATTCGACGACTGCCAGGCCATGGTCAAGCAGGCGCTGGCCGACCGCGAACTGCAGGCGCAGGTGCCGCTGAGCTCGGCCAACAGCATCAGCCTGGGCCGCCTGCTGCCGCAGATGAGCTACTACGCGCATGCGGCACTGACCCATCATGCTGAAACCCGTCGCCGGCTCAACCTGCTGGTGCCGACCGGCAACCTTGGCAACGCAATGGCTGCGGTGCTGGCGCGTGCGCTGGGTGTGCCGATCGGGCAGATTGTGCTGGCGACCAATGCCAACGCCGTGTTGCCGGCCTACTTCAATGGCGGTGATTACCAACCGCAGGCCAGCGTGGCCACCGTGGCCAATGCGATGGACGTGGGCGCGCCGAGCAACTTCGAGCGTCTGCGCTGGCTCTACCACAGCGATGACGCGGAGCTGCGTGCGGCCTTCCGTGCGTTCGCGGTGGACGACGTGACCATCCGCGCCACGATTGCGGCTGCGCATGCCAGCAATGGCGAGCTGTTCTGCCCGCACACGGCGACGGCGGTGAAGGTGCTTCAGGACCTGCGCGCACGCGGTGCCAAGGGCGACTGGGCGGTGGTGGCCACCGCACATCCGGCCAAGTTCGAGGCGGTGGTGGAGCCGTTGATTGGCGAAGCGGTGGCGGTGCCGCCGGCGCTGGATGCACTGTTGCAGCGGCCTGCGCACGCGGAACCGTTGGCGGCCGATTACACGGCGTTGCGTGAGGTGTTGTTGGGTTGAGCAAGAGCCGCCGGGCATGGCCCGGCGCTACCGAAGGTCAGCGAGCGGGGTAGCGCCGGGCCATTCCCGGCGAGCGCTGGCGGAGGTCAGGCCAGGCCTTCGCCCGCCAGTCCGCGCAATCCGTCCTCGTCGAGGATCTCCACGACGTTCAGGTGGGGCAGGGCAATCAGCCCCTGCTGGCGCAGCTTGGTGAAGGTGCGGCTGACCGTTTCCATGGTCAGGCCCAGATGGTCGGCGATGTCGCCACGGCCCATCGGCAGCGAGACGCGCAGGCCATCGCCGCCCAGCTTGGCCTCGCGCGCGGCCAGGCGCAGCAGGAAGTCGGCCAGTTTCTCGGCCGGCTGCAGTCGCGCCAGTGCCAGTGCGGCGTCCTGTGCGGCGTCCAGTTCCTGGCAGGCACGCTGCAGCAGCTTGCGCTCCAGGTGCGGGAAGCGGCTGCGCAGCGCCTTCATCTGCGGCAGCGCAACGCGGCACACGCGGCTGTCGGCGATAGCCTCGATATCGTAGCGGTGGTGGTCGCTGCCGCTCAGCCCCAGGTAGTCGCCGGGAAGTACGAAGCCATTGATCTGGCGGCGGCCGTCGGCCAGGGTGCGCACCAGGCGCAGGGCGCCGCCAGTCAATGTATAGACATGG
>NZ_JASJSI010000211.1:0-1737 GCF_030237085.1 Stenotrophomonas maltophilia group sp. Smal32 | reverse complement strand
CCTCGGACAGTTTCCGTGCGCGTCCGCCACGGAAAATCAAAAAGAAAATCAAAGTCAAAAGCGGATCGCTTCGCTCGCATCCACGCATGGCGCGGATGTGTGTCGCCCCAGGTCGACACCTACCAAAAGCGATGATGCGCCGCGATCTGTCGGAGGTGGGGCGGTGTCGGGTGGCGGGGTATCCGCGGCATGGATGCCGCGGCTAAGCCTACAGGGACGTACTTGCGGCGTCCCCGCCGCCCGACACCGCCCCGCCAAGCCTCAGTACACCGACCGCCGCTGTTGCCGTTGCTGTTGCCGTTGCTCCAGCCTTGCAGCGGGCCCCGGGCCGCAGGCCCGGGCAACAAACCCCTACCGGTCGTCGTGCAGGGTGCCGCCCGGCAGGAACACCCAGGTACGGGTCACCTGCAGGATATCGATCTCGTCCTCGGTCTTCGGCAACGGCGGGAACGGCTGCGCCAGCTGCACCACCCGCAGCGCTGCCTCATCCAGCAACGGCGTACCGCTCGAACGCAGGATCCGGCTGCTCTCCACGCTGCCATCGCGGCGCACGCCCACGCTGATCACCACCTGGCCGCCGAGGCGGCGCTGCCTGGCCTCATCCGGGTAATTCAGGTTGCCTACCTTCTCCGCACGGTCGACCCAGGCGCGCAGGTAATTGGCGTAGGCATACTCACGCGTGCTGGCCGACACGAACTTGCGGTTCGGGCGCTTGGCGTACTGCGCCGAGCGCAGGTGCACTTCGGCAGCCAGCCGTGCCATCTCCACGTCGCGCTGTTCGCGCGCACTCAAGGGCGCATCCGGTTCGGGCTGATCCGGCGTGGGGCGGGCCTGCGCCTGCGCTACCACCTCTTCGCCATTGCGGCTGCTGACCACCCGTGCCTGCGGCGGCGGAACCGGCGCAGCCGATTGCTGCTGCTGCGGCACAGGGCTCAGCCCTGACTGGGCCTGCGGCACGATGCCGGCCTGGTTGTCGCGCGGACGCTGCGCGCGGTCGTGCTCGCCACCACCTTCCTGGTTGGCCGCAGCCAGGAAATCGGCCTGTTTCGGGGTCAGCGCGGTGCGGGTCTGACTGAAGATCACTTCCAGCGTCGGCACCAGCGGCGCATCGCCCTTCACGGCGAAGCCCACGCCCAGGATCAGCAGGGCGTGGACCAGCACAGACAGCGCGATGGTCGCCCCCAGCCGTTGCGCTTCGCGCGGTGGCGGGGGCAGGACGGCAGGTGCGGAGGGCATCAGCGCAGGCCGGCCTCGAGCGCGTCGAACAGGGTGCCGGCGATGTTCAGGCCGTACTGTGCGTCCAGTTCGCGCACGCAGGTCGGGCTGGTCACGTTGACCTCGGTCAGGTAGTCGCCGATCACGTCCAGGCCGACGAAGCGCATGCCACGACGCTTCATTTCCGGGCCCACCTGGGCAGCGATCCAGCGGTCGCGCTCGCTCAGCGGGCGGCCTTCGCCGCGACCGCCGGCGGCGAGGTTGCCGCGGAATTCATCGCCCTGCGGGATGCGCGCCAGGCAGTAGTCGACGGGCTCGCCATCGACCAGCAGGATGCGCTTGTCGCCGGCGGTGATGTCGGGAATGAATTTCTGCGCCAGCGCCATCCTGTGGCCGCCGTCGGTCAGCGTTTCCAGGATCACGTTCAGGTTCGGATCGCCCTGGCCGCTGCGGAAGATCGAGCGGCCGCCCATGCCGTCCAGCGGCTTCAGCACGGCCTGGCCATGCTCCAGCGCGAAGGCC
>NZ_JASJSI010000210.1:0-1741 GCF_030237085.1 Stenotrophomonas maltophilia group sp. Smal32 | reverse complement strand
AGTGCGGAGTCGATGCAATGAGCAAAGCTGCAAGCAAGGGTGGAACCACCGGGTTCCGGATCGAACACGACAGCATGGGCGAGCTGCAGGTGCCTGCCGATGCCCTGTGGGGCGCGCAGACCCAGCGTGCCGTGCAGAATTTCCCGGTCTCGGGCCAGCGCATGCCGCGCGGTTTCATCCGCGCGCTGGGCCTGGTCAAGGGCGCCGCTGCCGGCGTCAATGCCGAGCTGGGCCACCTGCCCAGGACCGTGGCCAAGGCCATCCAGACCGCCGCCGCCGAAGTGGCTGCCGGTGACTGGGACGCGCATTTCCCGATCGACGTCTACCAGACCGGCTCGGGCACGTCGTCGAACATGAATGCCAACGAGGTCATCGCCACCCTGGCCAACCGTGCCGGCAAGGCAGGCAAGACCGTGGTGCACCCCAACGACCACGTCAACCAGGGGCAGAGCTCCAACGACGTGATCCCGACCGCGCTGCGCGTGTCGGCGGTGCTGGCCACGCACGAACAGCTGCTGCCGGCGCTGGTGCACCTGCGCAAGACCCTGGACAAGAAGGGCCGCAGCCTGCGCAAAGTGGTCAAGACCGGTCGCACCCACCTGATGGATGCGATGCCGCTGACCTTCGAGCAGGAATTCGGCGCGTGGTCGGCACAGCTGGCCTCGGCGCAGGAGCGCATCGAGGACAGCCTCAAGCGCGTGCGCCGCCTGCCGCTGGGTGGCACCGCCATCGGCACCGGCATCAACGCCGACCCGCGTTTCGGCGCGCAGGTGGCCAAGGCGCTCAAGCAGCAGACCTCGGTCAAGTTCGACAGTGCCGAGAACAAGTTCGAAGGGCTGGCGGCGCAGGATGACGCGGTGGAGCTGTCCGGCCAGCTCAATGCACTGGCCGTGGCCCTGATCAAGATCGCGAATGATCTTCGCTGGATGAATGCCGGTCCGCTGGCCGGGCTGGGCGAGATCGAACTGCCGGCACTGCAGCCGGGCAGCTCGATCATGCCGGGCAAGGTCAACCCGGTGATTCCGGAAGCGACCGTGATGGCCTGTGCGCAGGTGATCGGCCACCACACCGCGATCACCGTGGCCGGTCAGACCGGTAACTTCCAGCTCAACGTCACCCTGCCGCTGATCGCGGTGAACCTGCTCGATGGCATCGGCCTGCTGGCCAATGTGTCCACCCTGCTGGCCGACAGTGCCATCGCCGGCCTGAAGGTGCGCGAGGACCGCGTGGCTGAGGCGCTGGCGCGCAACCCGATCCTGGTCACCGCGCTGAACCCGATCATCGGCTACGAGAAGGCCGCGGCGATTGCCAAGCGCGCCTACAAGGAACAGCGCCCGGTGCTGGATGTGGCGCTGGAAGACAGCGGCCTGGACGAGGCCGAACTGCGTCGCCTGCTGGACCCGACTGCGCTGACCGCTGGCGGCATCCAGGCCGGTGGTGGTGGCGCTGGCGGTTGATCTGCCGGTTGTAGAGCCGACCCCCTGCTCGGCTACAGCCTGGAACCAGAGCCGAGCCTGGGCTCGGCTGCACCATGCCTTCCCCGCATGCAGGCGAGGATAGGCTCGGCTCTACAACAGCGGGCTCAGCGCATCAGCACCACCTGCACCGGCGAGGTCGGGTGGATCGCCACGGTATCGTCGAACTGGGCCGTGGTCGCGCCCAACTTCACCGCCACCGCGAACCCCTTCAGGATCTGGTCGGCCGCTTGACCCACCCGATGGTTCGGAACCACCCCCTCATG